>JACRCY010000381.1 GCA_016218785.1 Deltaproteobacteria bacterium | reverse complement strand
GCTATCATGTTGAGCGTGGCGCCGACCTCACGCCTCGCCGTCGGACATCTACGCCTCGCCTGACGGCTGCCCTCGCCGTGTGAACGCCAGTTCACCAAGGCCCAACGATCACACCCGTTTCACCTCAACCACTTGACGGCGGTCAGCCGGATTGGTATCTTAATCAATCACGGTCTGGCATCGAACGGACGAGGTGAACTGAGGAGGACCCCATGGAGGCCACCTCGCTCAAGAAGAAGGATCTCAAGCGTTTCAAGGAGATCCTGCTGGGCAAGAAGGCAGAGCTGCTGCGCAACGCGCAGAAGACCCTCACCGAGGACATGACTCTCGACGCGGACGATCTCCCGGACGAGATGGACCTGGCGTCGAGCGAGTACCTGCAGTCCTTCACCTTCCGCCTGCGCGGGCGCGAGAAGACCTTCCTCAAGAAGATCGACCACGCCCTCAAGAAGATCGACGACGGGCACTTTGGCGTGTGCGAGGAGTGCGAGGAGCCCATCTCCCTGAAGCGGCTCGAGGCGCGGCCCGAGACCACGCTCTGCATCCGCTGCAAGGAAGACCAGGAGCGCATCGAGAAGGCGTACGGCTAGCCCTCGTCCCGGACTCCCCCTCGTCCCCTGCACCCCAGTGGCTCCAACCTACTCGGGCTCGGTTTCCTGCGGCGCGGGCCCGCTGGTCGGCGTCGACGGATCCTGGCGCGGCTGGGCGAACACGTGGCCGACCGCCTGGCGGAGCTTCTGCACGCTGCTGGTCCCGCCGAGCACGATCAGGGAATTCCCCCCGGCGAGCCGGAGCTGGGGGCCTGGGTTGTAGACGAAGGGGCCGCCCGCCGAGGTCCGCACCGCGACGATGAGGAGGTCGGTCGTCTCGCGGATGCGCGCCTCGGAGAGGAGCTTGCCCACGAGCGGGGAGTCCGGCGGCAGGTTGACCTCCTCGATGCGCAGGTTCTTGTCCTTGTCCCGGAGCATGATGTCGAGGAACTCGGTCACGTGGGGCCGCACCATCTCGGAGACCATGCGGATGCCGCCGATGTAGGCGGGCGTGACCACGACGTCGGCGCCGGCGCGCCGGAGCTTCTCGCTGACGCCGATGTCGACGCCCTTCGCCACGATCTTCAGCTGCGGGTTGAGCTGCCGCGCCGAGATGACCACGAACAGGTTCTCCTTGTCGCTCGACAGCGACGCGATCACCCCGCGGGCGCGATCGATGCCCGCCTCCTTGAGCACCTCGTCGGCCGTGGCGTCGCCCAGGATGCAGGGCACGTTGGCGCCGCCCGGTAGGTCGTGGACCCGCCGGACGCGCTCCTCGCTCGAGTCGACGCAGACGACCTGCCAGCGCGACGCGAGCAGCTCCGTCACGACGTGCAGGCCGCTCGTGCCGATGCCGCACACGATGATGTGGCCCGAGACCTTCGCCATCTGCTGCTTCATGCGTCGCCTCTTGCGTAGCTGCTGGAACTCCCCCTCGACCACGAACGCTGTCAGCGCGGAGGCGAAGTAGACCGCCACGCCCAGGCCCGCGAAGATGATCACGACCGTGAGGAGGCGCCCGTAGGGGACCCGGGACACCTGGATGACCTCGCCGTACCCGACGGTCGTGATGCTGATGGCCGTCATGTAGGCGCAGTCACCGAGCGACCACTGCTGGTCCGCCGGGAGGTAGCTGCGCGACAGCCCCCAGTACCCGAAGGTGCCGCCCAGGACGACGAGCAGGAGCAGGACTCCGGCGGCGAGCATCCGCTGCCTGAGGGTGTTGTCCTCCTCCATCGTGATCATGGGCGCGGCCTATTGTCGGCCCGGGGAGGGGGTGCGGTCAAATCGCCGGGCGCGCGCCCGGACGGCCTCGCGTCGCGCGGCCTACCAGCCGCAGGTGCGGCCGCGGTTCTGCTCCGCGAGCCAGTCGTGGAGCGGCTTGAAGTACTCGAGCATGGCGCCGGCGTCCAGTCGGTCCTCGCCGGTCAGGGCGCGGAGCGCCTCGGGCCAGGGCCGGCTCTGCCCCATCTCCATCATGGCCTGCAGCTTCGCGCCCGCGGCCTTGCTGCCGTAGATCGAGCAGCGGTTGAGCGGCCCTTCGTGGCCGGCGGTCTTGCAGAGGGCGCGGTGGAACTGGAACTGGAGGAACGAGGCCAGGAAGTACCGCGCGTAGGGCACGTTGGACGGCACGTGGTACTTGGCGCCCGGATCGAAGTCGGCCTCGCTGCGCGGCACGGGCTCGCTCACGCCCTGCAGGTCCCGACGGAGCCGCCACCAGGCGGCGTTGTACCCGGACGGCGGGGTGCGGCCGGAGAAGACGCCCCACCGCCATCGGTCGACCAGGTAGCCGAACGGCAGGAAGGCGATCTTCTCGAGCGCGCGCTGCATCAGGTCGTTCAGCTCCGCCCGCTCCATCTCGGTGGCCTGCGCGGGCTTGAGGAGCCCGACCCGGGCCAGGTAGCCGGGCGTCACGGAGAGCGCGATGGTGTCGCCCAGCGCCTCGTGGAAGCCGTCGTTGGCGCTGTCGCGGAACAGCATCGGCTGCCGGCGGTAGGCGAACTGGTAGTAGTTGTGCCCCAGCTCGTGGTGGATGGTCGTGAAGTCCTCGCCGGTGGGCTCGATGCACATCTTGATGCGGATGTCGGCGTCGTAGTCGACGGCCCACGCCGAGGCGTGGCACACGACCTCGCGGTCCCGCGGCCGCGTGAGCATGGAGCGGTCCCAGAAGCTCTTGGGGAGCGGCGTCAGGCCGAGCGAGACGAAGAACCCCTCCGCGTACTTCACCATGCCGCGGGCGTCCGTCTTGCGGGCCTTGAGCAGCCGGTTGAGGTCGAGCGACTTCGCGGCGGGCCGCGGCGTGACGAGGCCGTAGACGTTGGTCCACTCCTGGGCCCACATGTTGCCGAGGAGGTGCGCCGGGATGGGGCCCTTCTCGGGCACGGCGGCCGCGCCGTACCGGTCGCGCAGCTTCGCGCGGACGTGGCAGTGGAGCTGCTGGTAGAGCGGCTGGAGCTGCTTGAGCAGGCGGTCGGCGAGCGCCTCGAACTCGGCCGGCTTCATGTCGTAGCGCGAGCGCCACTGGTCGCCGACGTCCTTGAAGCCGAGCCCGCGCGCGCCCTCGTTGGCGAGCTCCACGTAGCGCCGGTAGTCGGCGCGCAGGGGCGGCGCGATGGCGTGCCAGCCGCGCCACAGCTCCAGGAGCTCGTCGGGCTTGCGGCTCTTCGCCATGCGCCGCGAGATGTCGTCGAGGGTGAGGCACTTGCCCTTGAGGCGCGGCGGGCAGTGCTTCCCCTTGCTGTAGGCGTTCTCCATGCGCGTGGCGATGGCGGCCAGCTCCGCGCGGCGCGGCGCGGTGGGCGGCGGCGGCAGCGTCACGGTGAGACGCAGCAGGTCGAGCTTGCGCCGGTCGGCGGGCGCGAGGTCGGCCGGCGCGAAGCGGACCGCCTCGCGGGCGAGCCGGGCGCTCGCCTCCATCACCGCCTCCTCGGCCCGCGCCGCGAGCGCCTCGGTGTCCTCGGTGATGAAGGTGGCGCGCACCCAGTTGGCCCGCTCGCGCGCGATCCAGAGGGCGCCGATCTCGTCCTCGGCCGCGCGCAGGAAGGCGGCGGCCTCGGCGCGGGTGGGCCGGGGAGCCCCGGGTGGGGGAGCGGCCGCAGCGACGATGGCGGTGAGGAGGCCGGCGAGAGCGATGGTGGCGCGCATGGCTGTGCCGCGAGGGTAGCCTCTCCCTCGCGGCCCGGCAAGCGCGCGTCAGTCGATCCCCGGCTCCACGCAGCCGGCGATGTCGAAGACCATGTACGCCAGGACCTTCTCCTGCGGCGTCAGCCCCGTCGTGGTGCAGCCCGTCGGGAAGCGGTCACCGGGGCTCGAGCTGTCGCCCGAGGAGACGTGGATGTCCGAGAAGACCACCCGGCCGCAGCGCTGGTCCTCGGCGGCGGTGAGCGGGGTGGTGAACGAGAGGTACTGCACCGACGGGGTCCCGTTCGCGGTCTGGTCCTTGTAGATCCAGCGCTGGGCGAGCGTGGCGTCGACGCCCGTGACCGTGTGCTGCGCCGCGGTGATGTCGATCTTGCGGAGCGTCGTCGAGGCCTGCACGTTGACCAGCCACTGCGCCAGCTCCGCCCCGCGCTCGAACGTGGTGTCGACGTCGGCGACGATGTTGTTGAGGTCGGGCTGGAAGTCCAGGGTGACGGTGTCCGGCCACCCCTCCTGCAGCCAGTAGTTGTGCCAGTGGGAGGCGAACAGGCGGCCGCCGAGGTCCACGTAGCCGGTGACCGCCTGGACCGAGGCCGCCGGCTTGGTCTCCGAATGCTGTCCCCCCTCGCACGAGAAGAAGACGATCTGGTAGCGGCTGAGGCTCGCCACCGTGCCCCACAGCGTGGTCGCGTTGGCGAGGGCGGCACCGCCGTTGAGCGTGGCCGTGAAGCGGTCCGTGCCCCCCTCGCCCGCGTAGAGGTGGACTCGGCCGGCGGCCTGGTCGGTGGTGAACTCGCTGTCGTCCAGGCCGATCTTGCGCAGCAGGCACTCGAGCGCGTCGGCGCCGCCGGTGGTGAGCGCCATCTGGGGGATGTCGCCTTCGGACTTGTTCTTCGGCAGCCGGATCTGGCCGGCGTCGAGCGGGGTGTCGACGCAGGCCGTGACGTTCGGCACCGTCAGCTGCCGCCGCCAGTGTCCTACCTGGACCACGAGCGGCACGTTCTGCGTCGCCGGCACGTTGCCGAGCGCGAAGTGCCCCATGGCGTCGGTCTCGGTGCTCACGAGCCCGACCGGCCCGGAGGTGCAGCGCTCGCACGACACCCCGTCGGCGAACGGGGCCACCGGGCCGCTCGGGACGTAGACCTGGACGTGGGGGAGGGGGAGCGTGCCGTTGGGGGCGTAGATCGTGCCCGAGAGGGACGTCGTCCCGCCGCCGGGGCAGGTGACCTGGTAGCAGCCGAGGCCGACGCAGACCCCGCCGTCGCCGTTGCCGCCGCCGTCGCCGTTGCCGTTGCCGCCGTCGCCGTTCCCGGGCGTGGCCTTGCCGCCGCACCCCACGACCCCCAGGACCACCATCAGCCCGACCGCCATCAGTCCGACCACCCGGGCTCGTCGCATCGCCCACCTCCGCCGCGGGATCGACCCCACTCGCACTTCGATGGTACCACGAGACGCGGTGGCTGCGCCCGGGGGGCAGGGGAGGCTGCAGGAAGCCAGCGGGGGTGGGGCTACTTCTTGAAGTTGGCCGCGGCGAAGTCCCAGTTGACCAGCTTGTCGAAGAAGGTCTGGACGAAGTCCGGGCGCCGGTTCTGGTAGTCCAGGTAGTAGGCGTGCTCCCAGACGTCGACCGTGAGGAGCGGCTTCTGGCTGCCCGTGATCGGAGTCTCGGCGTTCGCGGTGGTCACGATCTTGAGGGCGCCGCCATCGAGCACGAGCCAGGCCCAGCCGCTGCCGAAGCGGCCCACGGCCGCAGCCTTGAACTGCTCGACGAACTTGTCGTAGCCGCCGAAGGCCTGGTCGATCGCCGCGAGCAGGTCGCCACCGGGCTGGCCGCCGCCGCCCGGCTTCATGCTGTTCCAGAAGAAGGTGTGGTTCCACACCTGGGCGGAGTTGTTGAAGATGCCGGCCTTCTCCGGGTTGCCGACCGCGGCGCGGATGACCTCCTCGAGCGTCTTCTTCTCGAGGTCGGTGCCCGCGACGAGCTTTTTCAGGTTGTCGACGTAGGCGCGGTGGTGCTTGCCGTAGTGGAAGCTGAAGGCCTTCTGCGAGTAGTGCGGCTCGAGGGCCGTGTCGGCGTAGGGCAGGGCGGGAAGCTCGAAGGCCATGGGCTTGCTCCTTTCGGCGAGCGGGTTCTCGGTCAGCTGGCCCGGGCGGCGCCGAGGCACGCCGCTCCTGGGACGTTACCCCCAGGCAGGGATGGACAACACGGAATTCCCCCGTAGGATGCCGCGGCCGGCGTCCAGGGTTCGCGGACAGCCCGGGCGCGGTGCCATGACGTTGAGGCCCGCGGAGACGGGCCTACCCCGCCACGCGAACCCATCCCGTGTTGGATCACACAAGCCGTGTGATCTCGACAGGCATGCGGCAGCATGGGGTCCAGGATCACATGTCCAATGTGGTTTGCGGGGGGATGCTTGGGGAGTCGGGCGAATGTCGCTGGTCGGCTGGCCCGGAGTCCCGAGAGCCGCACCCGGGCAGCGCGGCCTCCTTGACTCGACGGCGACTCCTGCGACAATAGCGCCCCATGCGGCCGATCCTGTTCGAGATTCCGCTGTTCGGCGGCGTCCCGATCTACTCCTACGGCGTGATGCTGGGCCTCTCGTTCATCACGGGCTGGTACGTCGCGATGTGGCTGGCCGAGAAGGACGGCCTGCCCAAGGAGCGCATCGGCTCCTGCTACATCTGGACCGCGGTCTTCGCCGTGATCGGGTCGCGCCTGCTCTACGTCATCACCAACATCGACAACTTCCAGGCGCCGCGGGGGGACCTCCTCGACATCGTGAAGGTGAACAAGGGGGGCCTGGTCGCCTACGGCGGCTTCCTGGGGGGCTTCTTCTCGAGCTGGATCTACTGCCACAAGCACAAGATCTCGATCCTCGCCTGGGCCGACGATGCCGTGGTGGCCATCGCGCTCGGCACCTCCATCACGCGCGTCGGCTGCCTCATGTTCGGCTGCGACTTCGGCGCGGTGACGAAGGTACCGTGGGGCCTCAAGTTCGGCCGCAACATCATCGGCGGCCACTGGCAGAACACCCCGGCGCTCTCCAAGCACATCGCGGACGGCCTGGTCCCGCGTGACGCCGTCTTCTCGCTGCCGGTGCACCCGACCCAGATCTACGAGTCGCTGGTGGGCCTCACGCTCGTCGGGATTCTGCTCCTGACGCGCAAGTACTGGCGCAGGTTCAGCGGTCAGATCTTCCTCATGTGGGTCATGGGCTACGGCGTGCTGCGCTACCTGATCGAGCTCCTGCGCGACGACCCGGAGCGCGGCGGTCTCCAGCTCGGCTCGGGCACCGCCTGGCCCTCGTACTGGTCGGAGTCGCAGGTCATCGGGTTCGTCACGGCGGTCCTGGGGGCCGTCGTCTTCGCGCTGCTGTGGCGCCGCGCGAAGCGGGACCCCGAGGCGGCGCGCGTGTGGGAGCGGCCGTGGACCCCGCCCGAGGAGGATCAGGCCAGGGGCAAGCCGCAGGCGTCGGCGGCCTTCGAGGAGGCGCGCGCGGCCAAGAAGCGCGCGGCCGCCGGACTGAAGAAGAAGAAGCGCTGAGAGGCCGACCGCCCCGGCGCTTGCCTGCCGCGCGGGCGGCGACTATGCTCGCGCTGCTCGTCCCTCACAGGCGGAGGTTCCCGGTGCGACTCAACGTCTCGTGCTCGGTCGTCGCCCTCGTGGGTCTGCTCGTCGCCGGGCCCGCGGCTGCGCAGCAGCCCCCAGGTCCGAAGGCGCCGAAGGCCCCGAAGGCACCGGTGGTGAAGCCCGTGGTCAAGCAGCCCGCGGACGCCGCCGCGAAACCCGCGGCGCCGGGGCTGGCGATCGACAAGGTCAAGGCGGACCTCGACAAGCTGAAGGCCGAAGTCGAGGCCGGCCGGCGCGACCTGGTGCAGGTGCCGGTGGCGATGACCGCGCTCGACCAGCTCACGTCCGAGGTCTCGGCCATGCGCGCCGAGGTCGCGCGGCTCGCCGCCATGCGCGCGGCCGAGAGCGATCTGCGGCGCGAGCTGGACCGCATTGGAACGCAGCTCCAGGAGGCGCGCGCCCAGATCGGCGAGCTGCGCGCGCGCGTCGACCAGCCCCCGCCCGAGTACCCGCTGCCGGGCGGCGTCGGCCGCGATCACCGCGGCTTCTACCTCCGCACCGAGGACGCGACCTTCGAGCTGCGCCTGTCGGGCTACGTCCAGGCCGGCTGGGAGGGGGCCCTGCGGTACACCGGGAGCTACCGCGACAGCGTCTCCTACGACCGGTACGCGAGCAGCTACGACCAGTGGCGGAACCTCTCGGCCTTCAACCTGCGGCACGCCAAGCTGCTCGTCGGCGGCTTCGTGCTGCGGCCGGAGCTCAGCTACTTCGTCGAGCTCGACCTGGCGAAGATCTACCAGCGCGACTACCTCGCCTGGCACGACCAGGCGAACCGCCTCCCGTCGCTGCGCTCGCCGCTCGAGGACGCCTGGGTCGAGGTGGCCTTCCGCAAGTGGCTGGTGGCGCGCGCGGGCCAGTTCCGCGTCCCCTTCGGGCACGAGCACCAGATCCAGGAGTCGAAGCTCCACCTCGTCGACACGTCGGTCGTCGATCGTTCCTTGACCCTCGACCGCGACCTCGGCGTGATGCTGCACGGCACGTGCCCCAAGGAGAAGCTCGGCTGGCAGCTCGCGGCCATGAACGGCACCGGCGCCAACCGGCTGCACGACACCGGCGACCTCCTCTACGTGGCCCGGGTCCTCGGCGCCCCGTTGGGCAAGGTCATCACGGCCAGCCCCGACCGGCACTGCGATTGCAAGCCACACCTGACCCTGGGCGTCAGCTTCGCCTACCGGCGCGCGCGGCTCGACGGCGGCTACGGCGGCCTCGCGGGCACCGCCGCGGCGGGCTCGCTCGCCCAGGTGCTGGCCCCCGCCCTCGACCGGTACGACATCTACCAGGTGGGAGCGGAGCTGGCCATGAAGTGGAAGCGCCTCACGCTCCTCGGCGAGTACGTGTGGCGGCACCAGAATGTCGTGTGGCGGCATGACGAGCTGGGCAACCGCATCCCGCTCAGCGTCGAGGCGACCTTCTACCCGGGCAAGGTGTCCGGCGCCGACTACTGGGGCGCCTACGGGCAGGCGGGCTTCTACGCCCTCAGGGAGCGGCTCGAGGTCGTGGCGCGCTACGCCTTCGCCGAGCCGCACGGCTACGGCCTCTCGGTCTGGGACCAGGAGCAGCTCCCCCGCGCCGTGCACGAGGGGACGCTCGGCGTCAACTACTTCCACGCCGGGCACCACGCCAAGATCATGCTGGACGGGTCGTACATCCTGGAGCGTGGGCTCGCCGTGCTCAGCACCGACTCGACCTTGACGGACCCGGGCAAGTTCCATGACCGCAAGAGCGCTCGCGTGCGCCTGATCGTCCAGCTGAAGTTCTAGATGCCCCTGCGCGACGTGCTGCAGTCGCGCCGGGTCCGGCGGCTGCTGGGGCTGGCGCTGCTCTGCGGGCTGATCCTGATCGGCGGCCGGCTGCTGCTGGACGAGCCGGTCAAGATCGTGGTGGTCTACGAGCTCGGCGCGACCGCGCCCGGAGTGCGCGCGCTGGTGGCCACCGACCGCGCGCCGGCGCCGCGGCCGGGCGCGCCCCTCGGGGACGTCGTGCTGCGCAAGCGCTACAACTACGGCGACGCCGGCGCGCCCGCCGCGGAGTCGCACCAGGTGAGGCTGAAGCGCGGCGCCTACGCGCTCGAGGTGACGCTCGAGACGACCGGCGGCCCGCGCACGGTCACGCGCGACATCGAAGTGCGTGGCGGCGGCGACGTTCTGCGCGTCAGCCTCCGGTAGCGCCCGACTCGTGCGGGGCTACTCCAGGTGCCACACGCACGGCCGCTGCTTCTGCGTGCTGGCGCACTCGTTCGCCAGCTCCTTGGCCTCCTTCACGGAAGAGGGGCAGGTGCAGCACTTCTCGTCGCTGCTGTCGGCGAGGGTCATTCCCGGTGGGCGCGCGGGCAGCGGGGCAGCGCCGCCGTCGCTGTTGGGGTCCGCGGCCATGGTGATCGGGTCCTCGTCGGCAAGCTGCGGGTTGTAGATCTCCGCCGACGTCAGCATCATCAGGATGTCGTTGCCGGAGCAGGCCTGGGACCCGAGGCGCGACGTGATGCCGCCGGTGACGAGGACGCGGCCGTCCCACAGGAGGGTGCTGCGGTGGCCGAAGCGGGCCACCTTGAGGTTCCCCTCGGCCTCGACGCGCTGCTGCCCCCGGTGGAAGTAGCGCGCCGCCTGACACAGGGCGCACTGGCGCGAGTTCTGCTGGGTCCGCGCGCCGGGGCACGCGTCGGGGACCGGCCGGCACTCGTCGTTCCACGGGCACTCGTTGGGGAGGCTGCTCGATTGGGGGTTGTAGGAGTTGCCGCCGGTGACGAGCACGCTGTTGTCGGCGAGCCGCACGGCGTCGTGGAAGCCGACGGCCTTGAATCCCGCCGGCGGCGGGAGCGGGGCGACCGCCGTCCCGGTGACGAGGCTCAGGATCGGCGTGCCGGAGCCCGGCTGGGCCGGATCGAAGGCGGCCAGCAGCGGGGGTGCGAGGACCGAGGGCTGGATCACGAAGCCGCCGGCCACCAGGATGGACAGCTTGCCGTCCCGGTCACGGACCGGGGTGGCCGTGTGGAACGCGGTCGACGGCAGGCCCGGCAGCGAATAGAAGGCCGAGGTCGGGCTCTGCGGCACGTCGCCGTTGAGCGTCGCCTGCACGAACTCGGCCGTCTCCGCGACGAGGTTGGCCGCTGACGACCAGAGGTTCCCGCCGAGCACCAGCCAGGTCGGCTTGTCCCCGGCGCCGATGTTCAGCCCCGGAGGCCCGTAGCTTGTCACCGTGGCGCCCAGGCGGCCGGCGCCGGCCATGGGGGGCGCGTCCGCGAGCACCGGTGACCCCGGCTTGGTCCCCACCGCGTCCAGGAACTCGAGCGTGGTCACCGGCCTCGGCAGCTGGCTCTTGCCCTGCCCCCCGCTCGCGCCGCCGGCGACCAGCGGGTAGGTCGAGGCGAGCGGCGCGGGCGGATCCTCGGTGGACCCGTGCATGAACCGAGAGGCCGGCGCCGGGGTCGGGGCGCGCCGCGTGACGGCCAGGCTCTGGAGATCGATCTCGACGATCTCGGCCGGCGCGGCCTTGGCGTCGGCATACGGCGCCACATCGAGCAGCACCGTGCCGTCGATCTCGACCAGCGACGTGAACTCGGTCGAGTCGCTGGACGTGACGCCGCCGAGCAGGAGGATCGTCGCCTTGCCCGCGGCGCTCGTGAGCAGGTAGGCGGTGTGGAAGGCCCGCACGGGGGCCGTGGACCGGCCGGGGTCGGTCGTGGCGACGAAGGTCTGGGTCTCCGGGTCGTAGATCTCGATGCTGGCCGTGCCGAACACCTTGGTCCGGGTCGTGATCTCCAGGCTGCTCGCCGAGGCTCCCAGGGAGAGGCCGCCGATCAGGGCCACGCGCCCATCGGGCAGGACGGTCGCGGTGTGGAACGCGCGGGCCACGTTGGCGACGCCGACGGTGCAGCTGAACCCGCGTGCCTGATCGATGACCAGGGTCCGCGGCGCGGTCGCGCGCAGGTCGACGTGGCGGATCCGTCCCGAGGCCACGAGCTTGAACCCCGAGGGGGTGCCTCCGTCGGGGCGGCCGGCGTCGGGCTGGGCACCCGCGTCGGGCTGCGGCGGGCCGTCGGTCTGGGGCAGGGCGTCTTGCTGGGCATCCTGCTGGCCGTCCTGCTGGCCGTCTGTCTGGATGGCGACGTCCTGCTGGGCGTCCTGCTGGGCGTCCTGCTGGCCGTCAGCCTGGGCCGGGGCGTCGGTCGCGTCGGTCTGCGACGCGTCGGCCTGCGGCCCGTCGTGCGGCACGCCCGCGTCCTGCTGCGCGGCGCCGGTCTTCCACGTCTCGGCCACGATCAGGGCCAGCTGCCCTCGGGCGATGGGCGCGTAGATCTCCGGCTGCTGGGCATTCTCGTCGGGCGGGACCACCGGGATCACCCGGTCGCACACGAACTCGAGCCCCCCCTCGGCCAGGGCGTTCTCCCGGAACACGGTGAGCCGGAGGCTCTCGGCGCCGGTCGTCGAGAGCGGCACGCTCTTGTCCGCCTGGCACATGAGCTGGCTCGAGACGGTGGGGAGATCGGGCGCCGTGATCGACAGGTCGAAGCCCGGCTCCGGCTCCTTCTTGCAGCCCGCCGCGAGGGTTGCGAGCGCGGCGCACGCCACGAGGACCGCTGCGCGCATCTCTTCGACCACGCTAGCGGAAAGGTGGGCGAGGGGTCAAGGTCGGCCCCCGGGTGCGAAGCCCCCAGCGAGCGTGGTACCATGGAGGCGACCGGCGCGACTGCCGGAGGTGCCAGCCATGCGCGACCCGCGCCGCCTCGTCCCCGGTATCCCGGTGGCAGCCCTCCTCGTCGTCGCCCTCGGTGCCGCGGCCTGCGGCCCCACCTCGGGCGGGGACGACACCGGCGACGCCGGCGGCCACGACGCGGCCGCCGACGGCGCCGTCGACGGGTGGTCGTGGCCCGACGGCGCGAGCCCGGACGCGCCCGTCGGCTTCGTGGGCGCGGTCTACGCCCACAGCTCCAGCCAGCTGTACAAGATCGACCCCGACACCCTCGACGTCACGCTCGTCGCGGCGTTCGACTGGCCGGCCGGCTCCGATCAGATGACCGACATCGCCCTCGACAAGGACGGCAACATGGTCGGCATCTCCTACGGCACGGTCTACTCGGTGAACAAGGACACGGCGGCCTGCACGCGCCTCGCCAGCCTCGACCGGTCCTTCAACGGCCTCTCCTTCGTCCCCGCGGACGAGGTGGGCACGGGCGTGGAGATCCTCGTTGGTGCGGCGCTCGACGGCTCCGTCTACCGCATCGACAAGACCACCGGCGCCTCCAGCCTCATCGGCAACTACGGGGGCGGCATGTCGTCGAGTGGCGACATCGTCTCGGTGACGGGCTTCGGCACCGTAGCCACGGTCAAGCAGGGCCTCGGCACCGACTGGCTCGTGCGCGTGGACGCGAACACGGGCGTCGCCACGACCATCGGCGACACCGGCGTCGCCGACATCTGGGGCCTCGGCTTCTGGAAGGACAAGGTCTACGGCTTCACCGACAACTACGAGTTCGTCCTCGTGGACATCCACACGGGCGTCGCGCAGCTGGTCAAGACGGGCGACGTGGCCTGGTGGGGCGCGGGCGTGACGACCTCGGCGCCCTACATCGAGTAGCACGGGGCCCCCGGTCCTCGCCGCGACCCCGGCCGCGACACTTTCTTCCAGCCAGGCCGACCAGTGGGCTATACTGCCGGTCAGGCCAGGGCGTGGTGACGGCCGTGGCCGTGGGAGCCGGACCAGATGTGGGGGTGCCCGCGGTGGCAGGTCGTGTCGCTGGCCCTGGCGCTGCTCGCCAGCCGGGCCGCCTCTGCCCAGGGGGGACCGCGGCCGGAGAAGGAGAAAGCCGCTGCGCCCGAGGCGGAGGTGGGCGTGGCGTCGCTCGACCCCGGCGAGGTGGTCCTGGCCGCGACCAAGATCGTGGCCAGCCTCGCCGAGACCCCCGCGATCGTCACGGTAGTCACCGATGACGAAATCCGCGCCCGCGGCTACCGAACCGTCGAGGACGTGCTGGCGAGCCTGCCGGGCTTCGAGGCACGCGCCGAGGAGTGGTTCTACAGCGACGTCTTCACGCGCGGCAACGCCCGCACGACGCTGGTGCTGTGGAATGGCGTGCCCGTGGGCAGCCCCGCCTGGCCGACCCGCGAGCTGAACCGCCTCATCCCGGTCGAGTTCATCAAGCGCATCGAGGTGGTGACCGGCCCCGGTGGCGTGCTCTGGGGCGCCAACGCGTTCCTCGGCATCGTCAACATCACGACTCGTGACGGGGAGAGCTCCCGTGGGATCGAGTTCCGCGCCGGCGGCGGCACCGGCCCGGCGGCGCCCGGGGCGGCGCGGAGCACGATCTCGTTCGGCGAGCGGTTCTTCAACAAGCGCCTCAAGGTCTTCGTCGGCCTCAACTTCGCGACCGACGGAGGGCCGCAGCTTCGGCCGCCCCTGCAGCTCTACATCAGCGGTTATCCGCCGCCGAGTGCGGACGGCCCCAGCATCATCGGCCTGTGGGGCCGCGACAGCCCCACCCGGCGCAACTGGCTGCTGATCGCCACGGGCAACGCGCGCCTGGGCCCGGTCACGTTCGACCTCTACTACCCCGTCCTGAACCGCTCGTACCAGGCCTACAACCTGCTCGGCGCCCGCACCGACGCGGGCCTCGACGCGAACCGCAATGTGCTGCGCGGCGCGTTCTCCGACTGGCGCGACGACTTCTTCGTCACCAGCCTCACCTACCGCCAGCGGCTCGCGCAACGGCTCGCCGTGGTGGCGCGGGGCTACTTCGTCGGCGCGGAGGACATCACCGGCTTGTTCGGGGCCCTGCCGCCGGGCCTCGTGGCCGAGACGCCCAGGGGCGACTCGGTCTACTTCACCTGCCCCAACCCGTGCACGCAGACGGCGGTGCAGGACGCCTTCGCGCCCGGACACGCCGACCCGCGCTGGGGCCGGTACCGCGCGGGCGGCTCGGTCGACGCCGAGATCGACCTCTGGTCCAAGAACAAGCTCCTCGTCGGCATCGAG
>JACRCY010000380.1 GCA_016218785.1 Deltaproteobacteria bacterium | reverse complement strand
CGCCGTGACCAGCACGGCGCTCGAGGTGCAGGCCACCGCCGCATCGTCAGGCGCGCCTCCGTCGGTCGGCGGAGCCAGCGGCGTCCGGCCCGCGCAGGCGGCGGTCGCGAGCACTGCGAGGAGCGCGCCAGCGCAGCGATTGCAGCTAGCGCTCACGGTACCACAGCACCGCCGTGCCCCCCCGGGGGGACGCCGGATCTGGCGGCGGCCAGAGCCGCATGGCCTCAATCGAGACGGTGGGGTCGTTGTCGCCCTGGTCCGGAGCTCCGGTGATGTGGATGACGTCTTCTGCGGTATGGAGCGCACGGATTGCGTTCTCGCGGCCGAAGAGCCAACCGCCGACGATCATGTCCCCCGTCAGCCGGCGCCAGAGGGCCTCCACGGCCGGCTGCAAGTTCGCCTGGGTGGCGTCGAAGAACTCCTGCTCCAGAGAAGTCAATGCACCCTTGACGGCGTCGGACGCTTTCGCGCACGCCGACACGCGCGGTGGGCGCTCGCCGGTGAGCATGTCGTGGATGATGTGGGCGTGAGTGACCCGCCAACGCGTTGCGCCGTGGTAGTAGGGCGGGTCCGCGACATTCGTGTCGTCCGCGGCGAAGTACGGCTGCATCCGTACCCGCAGGATCACCGGCGCCTTCACCTCCACGTCGCATGTTGCCCAGATATTGAAATCGTCCTTGAACCTCAGCGTGAACTCCAGGTAGCCCTGATTGAACGTGGCGCCGCCGAACCGGAACCCGGCGCCGGCAAGCCGCTCGTCGACCGAGATGTCGTACCCTCCGGCCTTGGTCGGGAAACGCAGGGTCGAGAACATGTCGAGCAGGCCACCGGCGAGGTTGTCGATCTCGCCGGACGAGGCGTAGCTCAGCGCAGCATGGACGCGGAAATCGTCGAGGAATGGCCGCCCGAAGCAGAGCGGCGCAGCGACCGCCGGGTCCGCCAGATCCTCAGCGGTGCAGGCGTGGTTCCTGGGGCAGTAGGTGCACGTGGCGTTCGCGCCATCGTGAAGCGGATCCAGGCAGAGCTGGAATCCCGACACGCAGTAGAGGTTCCGGTAGCACTCCTGGCAGCCGTAGGGAATGCATAGGGGCCGTGGCGCGACCTGGTACACATCGTCGGCGTTCCGGCACCACCCGCCCTTGCACCTGTACTGGTTCGGGGCATCGCAGTCGGCGTCGACCGAGCATTTCACCCGGGGGCGCCACTGCCCCCCTTCACACACGGCCTCATCAATGCCGGAAGCGAGCGGCGGAACCTGGTCCCCTCCGCGGCAGCGGGCCGGCGTGGTGCCGGGGGGGCACCGCGAACAGGTGCCGCTGGAGTCGGGATCAACGTACTGCTCGTCGCCTTCCCACATTTCGTAACTCGGCGGCTGCTGGCACCCCTGGGCGCAGCCGACCAGGTCGCAGCCCGAGGGCCGGCACTGGAGGACGCTGCGGCTCTGGCCGACGAACCTCCCACCGCCGGGACAGGCCGCCGGGCCGCAGTACGGCTGGGTGTCGCCCGGGGTCACGCCGAGCCACAGGGTCGACGCGCCCGGCGCCAACCAGGCCGGCCAGCACACGTAGCAACCGTCGCCCACGGACCCGATCGTGGCTCCGTTGCCGACGATGACCCGGCCGTCACCGAGGCCGTACGTATGCACGAAAGCCGCGCACTCCGCGATCTGATCGGCGAGCGGCCGGCTCGAGTCGTAGGCGATTGCCCTCGGGGCCGGGTAGAGGGTGGGAAGGGCACTAGGGGCTCGCTGCTCGAGCTCCGGGGCGACCAGGTCGCACGAGATCCCTGGGCTCGGCAGGCACACCCCCTTGGCCTCGAGCTTGGGTATGGATCCCGACTGCATGCGCACGTTGCGGAAGGCGCTCTCGACGATCGACTCCTGCGCGACATCGGGCGCCCGCAGGTAGGTCCCCAGTTGACCCAGGGCCACGGGACCGAGGGCGGCGCGCCAGCAGCCACCGAGGCTCGTGTCGGCGCCCGCGGGGCACTGGGCCACGCTGAGCTCCGCGAGCAGCTCGTTGGCGTAGACGAGCAGGTCGCCCATGTAGAAGTTGCCGGTGGCGCGGCCTTGCTGCGAGATTCCAACCCACATCGCTTGATCGGCTTCGTTGATCGTCCTCCAATCCACCGTCTCGAACCCCGGCGGCTTGGGCACGTTGTCGATCCAGTCGTAGCCGTACGCGCGCAGGTCGCGGAATAGCTGGGGGAGCTGGTCATCGGGATACGGCGGCCGGGTGCGCCCGACCGGCAGGTTCATCAGGTCCCCGGGCACGGGATCGTCCGACGTGGCGACGAAGCGCGGCCGCGTGCCACCGGTTGCCGGGTCGCGACTCCGGGCCGCGCAGCCCACGGCCAGCGGCAGATAGTGGGGGCCTAGGAACGCCATGTTGCCGTTCTCTTCCTGCTCATAGAAGAGCTGGCCGGCGAGGCCGTTGTGGTAGGCGACGCGCCGCCGACCTGTCGGGCTCGTCGCCGCCGCAAGGCCCGTGCTGTCGTCGATCCGAGTGGCGAGGGTGTTCGACTGCCACCCGGGGTCCGGGGAGCCACCCGGGTTGAACGCGAGCAGGAGCTGCGCGATGTCAGGCTGGACCAGCTCGGGCTGGTCCAGGAAGTCGACGTTCTTGCGCCAGCGGGTGCTCGACAGGTAGACGATCTCCGCCCGCTCCTCCCCGGCCGCATCGCGGCCCATCACGACTCGTGCGGGCATGCCCTCGAGGAAGGGCTCCCCGCTCGACAGCGTGATGCCGGGGAGATCGCCGTCAACCTGCTGCGGCGTCTCCCAGGCGCTTGGAGGCGTGGGCCGCCTCATGTAGTAGAGGAAGCGGTTGTCTACCACCCCCATCCACTCGTTCAACAGCGAATAGGCGACGTGGAGCTGCCCCGACGAGTCACGCGCAATGGAGGGCAGGCGGGCGAACTGGCGATAGGACGTGAAGCTCTGGACGACCTCGGTCCTCCAGTTGCCCGCGCCGCCGTACGCGTGGTGCAGCGCCGTCGGACCGAACCCCGCCGGGTAGCGGTCGGTGTAGACGGCGTGGAAGGTACCGTCGGGAGCCACGGTCATCGCGACATCGAGGCCGTGGCTGGTGTCGTCGACGACCTCGAACCCGCTTTGCATTAGGGTGCTCCCCGGCCGGATGAGGGAGAAGGCCGGCGCTGCGCCGCCGGGCGACGCCGTGGGAGCAGTGAACATCAGGGCGAGGCCGTCATCGGGCGGGCCGCCGGAGGTCGGCGGCCGAGGAACGGCCACGCCGGCCACGAGAGCGCAGTTGTAAAAGCGGGCGTAGTCGGAGTAGACAGGCGACCACGTCCAAGGGAACGGCTGAGGACTGGGTGGAGAGGCGGGGCGCTGGAAGACCGCGACAGTGCCGTACTCGTTGCCAAGCCAAGTTCCGCTCGACACCTTGGGCCCGAAGACCGCACAGACCGCCGGCTCCCGGTCGGGGCCGATGGCGATGTCGACGTTCGCACCCCATTGCAGCTCCGGCTCGTCCGGCAGCCGGTCCCGGCAGTCCCAGAACTCCCGGTCCCCCGCGAGGCCGTGGTACGCCCATCCATATAGGCACCAGACCGGCTCTCCCCACACGTTCCAGTCGGGGGCGTCAGGATACCGCTGTACCGGCTTCCAGCTGTCGCGGGACCAGCGGACATAGCGGACTGCGTTCGCCGTCGTGTAGACGACGTGCGGAACATTGTGGTGGTCGACGGTGATCCCGACTCGCTGCCCCTGCGGGACCACGAACCTCTCGGGCACCTGGCAAACCACCCGGCCCGGCAACGGGTCCGACGGATTGCCATGCACGTCGGAGGCGACGATCTGGTAGTCGTAGCCATCGGTCGCGCCGTCGGTTCCCGGCACCCTGGCGTCGTCCCAGCAGAAAACGTAGGTGCCGAACTGGGTTTGGTAACTGGATGCCGCGGAAGCGTCGAGCGACGCGGGAGACCAGTTGGTGCTCCCAATCGGCCTCACGTTCACGTCGATGGACGCGAGCGGCTCGCTGGACTCGACACAGAGCCTCTGCACCGTCCCCACGTCATCGAAGTCGTCATCGGCGACGAAGGTGCCGCGAGGCTCAAGCTTCGGCCCCGCCGTGTCGTAGTTGAGGGTGACCGCGTCACCGCCATAGTCCTCGCCCGCGGCATCGGAGAGCCGGGCGAGGAGCTGCCCGGGCGAGTCCTGATAGGGAGTTGCCGGGAGGCTGACGAGCGCGGTGACCACGCGCCCCGAGAAGGAGACGGTGCCGAGCTGAACGGTCGCGTACTGGACGCTGTCGATCTTGAGCCCCGGGTAGGTCAGCGGGAACTGCGTGCCGTCGTTGTGCGGATCGACGTACGCGGCCTCGTTCTCGAACGGCTGCGTCGCGCCGCTCGCGCCCAGGATGTCGGGGCCACCAGGCGGGAGACGCAGGTCGAAGTTGACCCGCGTCGTTCTGTTGCAGGTGGTGTTGTCGACGACCAGGAACTTGATCGTCGTCGGGGTCGTCTTGTAATCGCGGCCGCCGAGCCACGTGCCGGGCTCCGGCGTGAGAATCTTCATGCACTTGAGAACGTTCAGGGTGCCGGTGGTGGTGGCGGTGCCTATCGGCTTCTCCTGGCCGTTCTTGACGTGGATGCGTACCACGTCTGCGCTCAGGGCCACCGGGTACGAGCCGGTTGGGATGACCGCGCCCGTGCTGGTGGTCCCATTCCACGATGTAGCCACGGGCACCGCGACCAGGTACCCGCCGCGAGGAGCGCTCTTGAGATCGACCGGAACCACGCCGTTGAGCGCCGCGAGTGTCTGGCGGCTGGATGAGTCGATGATCTGGTACTCGTGGCGCACCTCGTAGCGGAAGTTCGGGTTGCGCGGATCGGTGGCGCCGCTGGTGAGGATGCTGGCGGTGGCGCTCAGCCAGAGCGGGCCAAGCGCGGGGTCCCACGCTCGCGGCAGGGTGATGGCGCTCACCTGGAACATGGGGCTTCCGGGCGGCGCCACGGTGGGCGTCGCGCCGCACGCCGCATACGTCAGGTAGTCCAGCCACACCGTCCCGTGCTTGGTCAGGAACGTCTCGACGTTGGGCGCCCACCCGAGCGACCCCGGGAGCTGCGTGTAGGGGATGGTGTAGACCAAGACGCCGTCGATGAGGAAGCGCACGTCCCCGTTCACCGTGGCCTCGGCGCGCAAGCTGTGGGTCACGCCGAGGTCGAGCGGGATCCACTTCATGTGTGCCTTCTCCGCCGAGCCCGGCTCGGGGGGTCCGTCGGTGAGGCCGACCCCTTGGCCGTCGGGGATGGCCGCCGGGTGCGTGACCAGGTCGAAGCCGAGAGTCCGTTGTGCGTCCGTGATGATGACCGCGAGGTGGGTGCAACTGCTGCCCGACTGCTGCAGGCACTCGGGCGAGACCTCGGCCACCTGGGTCCGGAACTCGACCCACCACGCCGGGGCGGTGCCGAGCGCGGGCTCGGTGCGGAGCGCACGGCACTCGGCGTACTCCGACGGCGGCGCGTAGGGGACGGTGCTGACGAGCCAGCAGTTCCCGTCGGTGGTGGTGGTGCTCTCGAGGCTCGCGCCCGGGCTGCAGGTCAGGCCCCACTCCGCCCCCGGCAGGCTACAGCCGTCAAGGCTCGCGGTGGCGGCCACCGTCGGGCAGAACCCCTGCGCGGCGCCGACGCGCGGCAGGAACAAGACCGCACTACCGAGAATGGCGATGACGAGGCAGCGATCTACCGACGGTCGGAAGGGGGGGGCGACGGTCCATGGTGCTCCTCCTCGGTGCAGTTCCCCAGTTGCCAGACGAGTGGAGAGTGATGGAACCCCTATGGTCGATCACACCACCGGCCCGTGGAGACGTCAAGGACCAACACCATGACCCAACACCATGACCCCGGCCACCGGGCGCGGGGTCGCCCGTTCCTCGAACAGCCCGTTCAGCTCACCGACGAGGCCGGAGAGGCCCTTGGCGCTACCCGAACGTCCCCCCGTCGTGGCCCCACTTCGCGGCGGCCACCTCGGTGAAGTTCAGATAGACGCGGCTGCCCGGCACGCCGAGGTCCCGGTCGAGCAGCGCGCACACCTGCGCCGCGAGCGCCTGGCAGACCTTCGCCGAGAGCCCGCCGATGGAGCGGACGTCCACGAAGGCGGCCGGGCCGCCCTCGCCGCCGTGCACCATGGCGACACCGTCGACGACGACGGCCTGCACGTACTGCTCGGGCTTGCCGATGGTCTCGGCGCAGAGCCGCGACAGCCTCTCACAGAGGCCGCGCTTCGTGTCGGCCGCGATCGTCTGCGTGGTTTCGAGCTTGATGTACGGCATCCGGGCACCTCGCGTAGCGGGGGAGGAGAACTCTGCGTCAGCGGGCTCGCGCGGGCAGTCAGGGGAGAGCGCCCCCGGCGGGGCTCGCAGCGCGGACTAGGCTGATGGGGAAGGCGCGCTCTGGCCGTGGCACTTCTTGTACTTCTTGCCCGAGCCGCACGGGCACGGGTCGTTGCGGCCCACCTTCGGGTGGTCGCGCCGCACCGTCTTCTGCTTCTCGCCGGCGGCTCCGTCCGACGCGCGCTGCATCAACATGCGCCGCTTCTTGTGCTTGAACTCCGGTAGCGACTGGTCCTGCGACACCAGCTGGAACCGGAACAGCTTGCCCGCGACGTTCTTCTGGATGTTCGCCATCATCTCGGCGAACATCGTGAACCCTTCCTTCTTGTACTCCTGCTTGGGGTCCTTCTGGCCGTAGCCCCGGAGGCCGATCCCCTCGCGCAGCGAGTCCATGGCCTTGAGGTGGTCGATCCACTGCGAGTCGATCTCCTCGAGGAAGAAGTGCCGCGAGAAGTAGAGAAAGGCGATGGGCCCGAGCTCGGTCTCGCGGGCCTCGACCAGCTTCTCGACCTGGCCCCAGATCTTCTTGGCCAGGCTCTCGGCCTCCATCGACTCGACCTCGAGGTCGGGCTCGAGGTTGAAGACCTCCTTGACCGCGCTCTTGAGCGCGCCGAGGTCCCACTCCTCCGGGTGGACCTTCTCCGGGCAGTGCTCGCCGATGAGGTAGGCGATGAGGCCGTCGGCGAGGTCGAGCACGCGCTCGCGCTGCTGCACGAGCGAGCGGGCGATCTGGTCGCACGAGTGGTCGACGAGCCGGTTGCGCTCGGTGCCGACGCCCTGGTAGTCGATCATGGCCCCGAAGTAGCGGTACAGCTCGTGCGTGAGCGGCTCGGGGTCCTTGAGGTCCCCCTCGTCGGGGGACACCTCGATGGGCGTCGGTACCTGCCCCTCCGCGAGGTCGGTGCGCAGGAGCCCCATGAAGTACTGGTCCACGATCTCGGCGACCTTGGGGCGCAGCTTCTCGGCCAGGCTCTTGATGGTCCACTGCCCCGAGGTGTCGGGCGGTGGCGGGGCCTTGATGCCCCGCTTCTTGTCCTCCTCGCCGACCTCCGGGACGTAGCGCCCCTCGAGCACCTGCCGCCGCAGCGCGTAGATGGTCTTGCGCTGCTGGTTCATGACGTCGTCGTAGTCGAGCAGGCTCTTGCGGATGTCGAAGTTGTGACCCTCGACCCGCTTCTGGGCGCCCTCGATGGCGCGGTTGACGAGCTTGTGCTCGATGGGGACGTCCTCCTCCATGCCGAGGCGCTCCATCAGGCCGGTGATGCGCTCGGCGCCGAAGATGCGGAGGAGGTCGTCCTCGAGGGAGAGGTAGAAGCGCGACGAGCCGGGATCGCCCTGCCGGCCTGAGCGCCCGCGGAGCTGGTTGTCGATGCGGCGGGCCTCGTGCCGCTCGGTGCCCAACACGTGCAGCCCGCCCAGCGCCACGACCTCCT
>JACRCY010000379.1 GCA_016218785.1 Deltaproteobacteria bacterium | reverse complement strand
GCGCGAAGCCGACGCCGCCGGCGCCGCCGATGGCGCCGAGGCCGGCGAGCCCGGTGACGACGTCGGGCGGCGGGCTGAGCACCTGCTGCCACTCGAACTTGCGCCAGCCGCGCGTGCCGAGCAGCAGCTCGAGCCCGAGCGGCGCCTCCTGCTTGTCGTCCTTGAAGTACCAGTTGGGCTCCTCGACCTTGCCCGGCACCTCGGCCTCGAGCATCAGGCGCGCGTTGAGGTGCGCCGTCTTGTCGTCGGCGACCGAGACCACGGTGTCGTCCACCGCGGCCAGCGCCAGCTCCGCCGCCACCGGCCGGCCGTCGAGATCGCGCGTCTCCACGTCGAGCACCACCTGGCCGCGCGGCGTGTAGCTCTGCTTGTCCGGCTTGACCGTGACCCGCAGGCCCCGGTTCCAGTTGCGGAACACGATCCGCTCCGCGAGCGGCTCGAGGGTGTCGGAGAGCACGGTCACGCGCGCGACGCCCATGGCGTCGGGGCGGCTGAGCGGCAGGTGCACCACCGCCGGCCGGCCCGGCTCGGCCTTGGCCGTGGCCGAGCCGAGGCGCTGCTCGCGCAGCACCGCGACCACGACCACGGTGCGGGCCTCGGTGCAGTGCACCGCGGCGCGGATGGTCGGCTCCTTGCCCAGGAGGTCGTCGTAGGTGCGCAGTACGCAGCCGCGCTCGACCGCCGCCGGGAGCTGGAACTTCTCGACGATGCCCGCGGGCCTGGTGATCTCGACGTTGTAGATCCGGCCGCTGGCGGGGGTGAGCGCGAAGCGCCCGAGGCCGTCGCGCACCGAGGCGAACGTCGCCATGGTGGCGCCGCGGTCGTCCACGACCCGCCCCTCGATGTCGGCGGGCTTGTCGATCAGGTTCTGCGCCGCGAAGTAGATGCGGGACGGCAGGCCGGCGACGAGGTCGCCCCCCTCGGGGTAGAAGCTCAGCTTCAGCTTGTTGAGGATGATCGGGACGCGCTTGGTGATCGACTCGGTGACGCCGGCGTCGTCCACCAGGATGGTGAGGATGCCGTCCCCCTTGTCGATGGCCGCGGGGAGCTTCACGCGCGCGACCGCCGACCCCTTCTCGTCGGTCCTGAACTTGACTCGCGGCAGCTCCGCGCCGTCGAGGGTGAGCAGCGCGGTCAGCTCGCGGTGGCCGAAGGCCTCGCCCGTGGGACGCTTGACCTCCACGGTGGCGGCCACGGTGTCGCCGACGCCGTAGGCCTTCTTCAGGAACTCCAGGGTCTTCTTGAAGCGCGGCGCCTCGTAGGCCGAGACCACGAAGGTGCGCTTCTCGTCCACGCCGTCGTCGGTCTTGACCTTGATCGTGTACTCGCCGCCCTGGATCGAGTCGGGCAGCTCGAAGTCGTTGAAGCCGTAGCCGCCGATGGCCTTGATGCGCTTCTCGATGACCACGGAGCCCTTGGGGCTGACGAGCTGGTAGAGGATGCCGCTCTCGCCGTCAGCGCCGGTCAGCGTGGCGGAGCGCACCGCGGCGGTGCGCACCCAGACGGTCTCGCCGGGCTGGTAGATGGGCTTGTCGACCTGGATGTAGATGCGCTTGCCCGGTTTCCGCTGGAAGTGCTGGTCGGCGGCGCCCTCGAGGCGCCGCTGCGGGTCGCCGGGGGGGAGCACGCCGGAGGGCGGCGGAGCCACCTCGGGCTTGATGTCGAGGGGCGGCCCCGTCTGAGCCTTGGGCGGGCCCCCGTCAGCCTGCCGGCGCGCGCCCGCGTCGGCTTGCGGGGTGGCCTTCGGCCCCGAGCACGCGGCCAGCATGATGGGCAGGCACAGCAGGGCAACGTCGCGCAGACGCACCGGCTTCATGGAGCCCCTCCTGGGCACGTAGGGACGTGCGGGACTACGCTATCCCCGCTCGCAGTGGGGTTCAACGCTTATCGCAGCGTCAGGGTCTAGGACACCGGAGGGGCGGTGGGGGTTGGCGGGCCCCCGGCGGGCGGTAGGGCGCTCCTCCGGCTTCGCTACGGCGGCAGTCCCGTGGCTGCCGCCACCCGCGCGGCGTACTCCTCGAGCGCCGCGAGGTGCCCGGGCGCCTCGGCGTGGAGCTTGTGCCAATCGACCGACCCGTAGGCGTGCGCCAGGCGGTTGCGCAGGGCGGCCGCTTCGGCGACGCGGGTCGCGAGGCCGTGATCGACGATTTGTCGGGAGGCCAACGATTCGAAGGCCTCGCGATACGACGAGGGGACGCCGAGCCCCTCGCTGGCGATGAGGTGCGTGGCGATGTCGATTGCGCTCTGCACGGCGAGGAGCAGGTGGAAGGCCACGAGGTCGTGGAGATCCGCATCGGCGACGAAAGCGGCGGCGTCGATCGGCAGCCGGCCACGGACGTCGGTGACGTACCCCCGGAGGAGGCCGACCTTCTTGATGACGATCGCCTGGTCAACCATGAGGCGAGCCGCTCCCGCCGAGCGCGTGCCGACGGACGCCCTCGGCGCAGGCCCGGATCATCGGCGCGATGTCGAGCCAGCGCGCGATCGCGTCGCCCACGAACGTGGTCCACACGGCCGGTGTCCGCTCGAAGGCCACGACGCCGCCGCGCGCCACCTCGACGCGCAGGAGGTCGGGCGCGCGGCCCAGGTCGACCAGGTGGACCTCCCGGTGCAGGGCGCGCTCGAGGGCCGCGCGCAGCGCCGCCTCGCCGTCCGCGGGAGCGGTCCCGAGCCACCCGACGTCGACGTCGCTCTCCGGCCCCAGCCGATCCCGCGCGCCGGAGCCGAACAGGACGCAGACTTCGACCCACACGGTGCCAGCCGCGATCGGGCCGATGACGGCCGCCAGCCTCGCCGGACCCGTTGGGGGCTCGCTCATGTGTCCAACGTACCGGCCCCCCTCGGGAGCGTCAAGAAGCCCCCTCGTGGCGCCGCCCGTGGTCGGGGTACAATCCGGCATGCTGCGGCGCGCGAGCCTCCTGGGCGTGGCGCTGGCGCTGGCCCTCGGGTGCGACGGCACCGAGGTCCCCCCGCCCGACCCCATCCCCACGCCCGCGATCCACACCCCGCGCTGGGCCTTCGAGCCCTGGATCTCCAAGGACATCTCGTCCACGGACGACACCTACGCCTTCGTCGCCGGCTTCCGCGAGCGCGACATCCCCGTCGGCGTGGTGGTGCTCGACAGCCCCTGGGAGACGAACTACCACACCTTCGTCCCCAACCCGGTCCGCTACCACGACTTCGCGAAGCTCGTCGGCGACCTCGGGGGCCACGACATCCGCGTCGTGCTCTGGATGACGCAGATGATCAACCGCTCGTCGGTCGACGTCGAGGCCGGCGGCGACGTCTACGACGGGCCCTCGCCGAACTACCAGGAGGCGTTCGACCGCGGCTACCTGGTGGACCACGGCCAGGACTACTACTGGTGGAAGGGCTTCGGCGCGGTACTTCGACTTCTACGACCCGCAGGCCGAGCCGTTCCCGGGCGGGACCCTCGTGGCCGGGTACGACGCGTCGGCGTGGGACCGCCTGCCGGTGTTCGTGCGCGACGGCGCCATCATGCCCCTCGAGGTGGGCTCGGCCGTGACCGGCCTCGGCACGGCGGCCTCGGCGGGGCTCCTGACCGTGCTCGTCTGGCCGGCCGACACGGAGTCGCGCTTCGTGCTCCACGAGACCGACGGGGCGACGACGACCATCTCGACCTCCGCCACTACCCCCGACTCCGGGCTATCGCGCGTGAAGCTCTCGCGCGCGCTGCGCGGGGTCATCCTCCGCGTGCGCGTGGGAGGGCCGGTGACGGCGGTGGGGAGCAACGGGCAGGTCCTCACCGCCCACGCCGACCGCGCTGCCTTCGACGCCGCCGAGTCGGGGTTCTGGGTCGACGGCGCGCTCGTCTGGATCAAGCTCCGGGCGAACGCGGCCGAGGTCTGGGTCGAGACGATCAACTGACGGGGCGCCGTCAGGCCGCCGGTCGTGAGCGATTGGTGCGGCCCGCGCAGGTCACCCCGCCGCCGTCTGCGAATCCGAGGCCGGCACGTCCCCCGCCGGCAGGGGATGGGCGCTGGACACGCGCATACAGTGCAACTATAATAGTTGTGAAGGTTGGTGAATCATGACCGAGAAGGTGTCCACGCTCATGGTACGGCAACGACTTGGCGACATGCTAAACCGCGTCGCGCTCCGCCGGGACCAGTTCATCATCGAGCGTCGGGGCAAGCCGCTGGCGGCGCTGGTGCCCGTGGACAAGCTCGCCCAGTTGCAGGAGATAGCGCGGCGCCACGCGCTCGAGTTTCTCGCTCGCCAGACGGAGCACGGAGACGAGGCGAGCGAGAAGGAGGCCATGGCGCTCGCGCTGGAGGCGCAGCGTTGGGCGCGGCGGAGGCGGCGCAAGCCAGCCCGCCGGCCCAGGTGACGGGTGCTCCGCGCCGTCCTCGACGCCAACGTCTTCGTCAGCGCGGCGATGAGCCCGTCGAGCCCGCCCGGGCGGATCCTCGAGCACTTCCTCGCGCACCGCGCGTTCGAGCTGGTCGTCAGTCCGGGGATGGTCGCCGAGGTGCAGCGGGCGCTCGGCTACCCGCGCGTCCGCCGGCGGATCGCGCCCGGCCTCGACCCCGAGGAGTGGCTGCTTGACGTGGTCGCGCTCGCCGAGATCGTCGCCGACTCGGATGCCGCCGGCGGCGTGTCTCGGGATCCTGACGATGACCGATACGTGTCCGCCGCTCTGGCGGGGGGCGCCGGCTTCGTGGTGAGCGGCGACGAGGACCTCCTGGCGGTGGGAGGGTACGAGGGGATCCTCGTGGTCTCGCCCAGGGTGTTCGTGGAGTTGCTGGGACGCTGATGGGCCCCTCGGTGCGAGGGGGCCACGGCTGCCCTCCGCGGCGGGGTGAAGCTCAGGCACGGGAGTCCGGGGGTGGGACTCGGCGCCGGCCGATGAATTCGACGGCGAGGTTGGCGGCGAGGATCATGGCCGCGCCGAAGAAGAGCCAGAAGGCCAGCCGCTCGCGGCCCGCGGCGATGCTGACCAGGGTCGCGAAGACCGGCTC
The DNA here is from genome assembly GCA_016218785.1 of Deltaproteobacteria bacterium. Taxonomy (GTDB): domain Bacteria; phylum Myxococcota_A; class Polyangia; order JACRCY01; family JACRCY01; genus JACRCY01. The sequence continues at coordinate 2,288 of JACRCY010000379.1, read as the reverse complement.
GCTCGTGTAGACGATGGCCGCGCGGCTGGGCGACAGCTCCTTCTGCCAGCGGTTGAGGAGCGCGAGCGCCACCACCGTCGCCAGCAGCGTGCACACGGCCATGGCGCCGGCGAACACCGGGTCGAGGAGGAGCCGGCCGACGAGGGCCGGTCGCAGCACCGCGGCGCCGCCCGGCAAGGCGAGGAGCGCGAGCAGCATCCACAGGGTGGAGAGGACGAGCGTCGTGAAGGTGAGCGCCATGGGGTCGGCCCGACGGGTGGAGTGGTCGGTGAGGAGGATGTGCCCGGCGAAGACCACCGCGCAGGCGATGGTCGCCCAGGCGCCGAGCGAGAGCCCGCCGCGCGGTGGCCCCTGGATGAAGGCCGCGCCCAGCGTGGCGAGGGCCACGCCGGCGAGGACACCGAGGGTCGGGCGCCGCCGCCGGATGACACCGTCGAGGATCGGCGTGGCCACCACGAACAGGGAGGTGAGGAACGCCGACTGGCTCGGCGTCACGTCGTCCTGAGCGAGGCCGAACACCTGCAGGATGAAGCCGGCGCTGAAGGGCAGCGACAGCAGGAAGCCATGCCGCCACGCCGCGCCGTCGAGGCGGCGCCACGCCCGCGGGATGCACAGCGGCGTGAGCACGGCGGCCAGGGCGAAGCGGACCAGCAGGAAGAGGGCGCTCGCCACGAGGCCGTCGCGCAGCCCGCCGATTGCCCGGATGCGCTCGGCCCCGAGCTTCATCAGCAGGAAGGTCGAGCCCCAGCAGAGGCAGGTCACGGTGAGCATGACGGTCGCGAGCCGCGCGTTGCCGCGCGCCGCGGCGTCGTGACCCGGGCCTGGGGCGGAGCCGCTCATGCTGGCGCTCGACCAAAGCAGGCCCGGGGTCGCAAGTCAACCAAACGGGGGTCGCTGACCCCCGGCGGGGGCACGGGCCAACAGTCTCTTTCTGCCGGGGGTGCCAGGATCTTCCTCGTCGGGCGGTCAGGCCCCGAGGGCGCACGCTAACCAATTGGAATCGCAATGAGGCGGGAAGAGGGTCGAGGTGGGGTAGGGTGGCATGGCGGTTGCTTGTGCACAGAAACGGCTCTCCAGCGGCGAAAGCGCGAGTTGGTGCCCCCTCCCCCGACCCCTCGCGCTTTCGCCGCAATTCTATGGTGCGCGCGCGCAGCCCGTGAGGCTCGCCGGGCGCGCCGCGGACACCCGCCGGGGCCGCGGTCGCCGTGCACGCGCTCGCCACGAGGGGAACGGCGGGGCGGCGCTACTTGTTCGCTTCCTTGGCCAGCTCTTCGAACGTCGCCCAGAGCTTGCCGACGGAGCCGTCCGACAGGTAGAGGGTCCCCTTCTTCTGGGCGGGCGTGGCGAAGAGGGTGAGGTCGATGTCGACCGTGGGCATGCCGCGGACGTTGCGGCAGAAGGTCTTCCAGCACGTGATCTTCTGCCCCTGCTCCCCCTCGCCGATGGCGATCTGCTTCGCCGGCGTGCCCAGCTTGCCCTCGAGGCGGGTGCGGAGGGCGTCGTTGTTCATGGCGATCTCGGCGAGCTCCCAGGCGATCCACACGACGCGGTCGTTGTCGGCCGCGTAGGTGATCTTGGCGAACTCGCCGCCCGCGGGGGGTATCTCGGCCGCCAGCAGCAGCTGGGCGTCGGCCTTGCGCAGCAGGCGCGGCGTCGTGTCCTTGGGGAGCTTCTTGAGGTCGTCGAGGCTCTTGCCGAGCGGCACGCACCCCATCTCGGGCGGCAGCTCGCGGATCTTGATCTTCCCCTCGCCGATGAGGCGCTGCTCGAGGGCCGCGACCGCGATCGGGTTCTCGGCGCGGTAGTATTCGCCGGCCGCGCCGCTCGCGCCGGAGAGAACGAACTCCGTCGGGCTCCGCTTCACGATCGCCAGCGCCGCCGGCGGCGCGAGCGGGTTCCGGGTCTTCATGGCGAGCTGGTTCTTCTTGAGCTGCCACTGGCCCGAGAGCAGCTCCTCGGACTGTCCCTCGCAGCCGCGCTCGAGGTAGGTGACGTAGGTGCCGTCGCCCTTGAACTCGATGCAGCCGATGAGCTTGCCGTCCTCCGCAAGCTGGGCCCAGCGGCCGTTGAGCCACTGGCTCGTCGAGCACCCGGACAGGAACGCAAGCGCGATCAGGCCAATGCCCAAGCCCCGCATGATGGCCTCCCGGTGACGAGGTCATCGTAGGTACAAGGCGCCGCCGGGGTCAAGGTAAAGTTGCGCCGTGGTGCGTCGTGGTCACGGCGCGAGCGCGTCGAGGGCGTCCTTGTAGGCGTCGTACGTCCCCCCGTCGTGGAGGACGAAGCGG
>JACRCY010000378.1 GCA_016218785.1 Deltaproteobacteria bacterium | reverse complement strand
GGCTTGGTGATGTAGTCGACGATGCCCATCACCTTGACGAACCGCTCGCCGATCTGGTCCCCCTTGGCGCTCATGAGGACCACGGGCACTTCCTTGAGGGCCTCCTCCTCGGCCAGGGCCCGACACACCTGGTAGCCGTTCATCTTCGGCATGACGAAATCGAGGAGGATGAGGTCGGGCCTGCGCTCCTTCGCGGCGGCAACGCCGATGTCGCCGTCCGCGGCGGTATTGACCAGGTACCCCGCCTTGGTCAACACCAGCTGCACGACCTTGAGGATGGTAGGGCTGTCGTCGATGACGAGGATGCTCTCGCCAGGCATCGTGGGGAACATACCACCGGGTCTGGGGAGGGGTCAATGGTCGACGCAGCCACCCGGGTGGCGGCGTCGACGGCGGTGCGCCGGTCAGCAGACGGCCCGCAACGGCGCCGGTCCGAACATGGTACTGCGCTGATCTTTGTGATAGTTTCTCGCCAGACCGCCGGGTCCCAGGGACCCACGATGGGATCTGCCCGATGGCTGATTTCCCGCGCAAATTCGGGAAGTTCATCCTGCTGAAGCCGCTCGCCCAAGGGGGCATGGGCGCGCTCTACCTGGCGGTGTCGGGCGATCCCGGGCTGGAGAAGCTCTGCTGCATCAAGACCGTCCTCCCGCACCTGGCCGACGCCGAGTACGTGCAGCGTTTCCGCGACGAGGCCAAGGTGGTCGTGAAGCTCACCCACGGCAACCTGGTGCCGGTCTTCGACGCCGGCCTGGTGGACGCCGAGCTCTACCTGGCGATGGAGTACATCGAGGGGAAGGACCTGCGGGCGGTGTGGAACCGCTGCGCGCAGAAGGGGATCGCCTTTCCCATCGACGTGGCCGTGCACATCGTCAAGGAGGTCTGCCGCGGCCTCGACTACGCCCACTCCTTCCAGGACCTGAAGCTGGTCCACCGCGACGTGTCGCCGCCCAACGTGCTGTGCGCCTACTCGGGCGAGGTCAAGCTGACCGATTTCGGGCTGGCCAGCTCGACGCTCAAGCTCGAGAAGACGGCGCCGGGCGTCATCTACGGCAAGGTGTCGTACATGGCGCCGGAGCAGGCGCGCGGCGAGCCGCTCGACGGCCGCACCGACATCTATGCGGCCGGGATCCTGCTGTGGGAGCTCCTCACGGGGCGCCAGCTCTTCCCGCAGGGCAAGCAGGCGGCCTCCGACGTGCTCAACGTCGCCCGCAGCCCGCAGATCGACCGGCCCTCGAAGCGGACCTCGCGCGTGCCGCCGGCGCTCGACGCCATCGCGCTCCGGGCGCTGGCCACTGAGCCGGTGGCCCGCTACCAGCGGGCCGAGGAGATGCGGGCCGCGCTGGCCGAGTTCCTGGCGCAGGAGGCGCCCGCCACCGACGCGGCGCGCATGTCCGCCTTCATGCGCGACCTGTTCGCGGGCGACATCGAGAAGGAGCACACCGAGCGCGACGAGGCGCTGGCGCGGCTCCCGGAGCTGCTCCGGGAGGCCGACGAGGCGCGGCCGTCGCAGCGCAACCTCGCCACCGCGGCCACGAGCCCGGGACTGGGGGACGAGGCGCCGCGCAGCCCGCTCGACACCGCCGCCTTCATCGGCGCCGTCCTCGACAACCGCTACAAGATCCGCTCTCTCATCGGCGAGGGGGGGATGGGGCGCGTCTACGAGGCCGAGCACGCCGAGATCGGCAAGCGGGTCGCGGTCAAGATCCTGCACCCGGTCTACAGCCGCACGCCCGAGGTGGTCGAGCGCTTCCGGCGCGAGGCGCGGGCCGCCTCGAAGATCGGCCACCCGAACATCGTCGACGTCACCGACTCGGGCACCACCACCGACGGGTCGGTGTATTTCGTCATGGAGTACCTGGAGGGCGTGGAGCTCGGCGACGTCATCGGCCAGGAGGGGGCGATGCAGGTGCCGCGGTCGCTCGAGATCGCGGTCCAGATCTGCCGCGCCCTGGCCGCGGCGCACGCCGCCGGCATCGTCCACCGCGACCTCAAGCCCGAGAACATCTTCCTCGTCACCCGCGAGGGGATCTCCGATTTCGTCAAGGTGCTCGACTTCGGCATCGCCAAGAGCGCGGAGCTGGAGGAGAAGCGCGTCGAGCGGCTGACCCACCCCGGCATGGCCATGGGGACGCCCGAGTACATGGCGCCGGAGCAGGCCGCCGGCCGGCCCTCGGACCACCGCGTCGACGTCTACGCCACCGGGGCCATCCTCTACGAGATGCTCACCGGAGTTCCGCCGTACGACGGCGAGAACTTCATGGAGATCCTGACCAAGAAGGCCACCGAGCCGCCCGCCCCGCCGCGGCTGCTGCGGCCCGATCTGCCCGAGAACGTCGAGCTGATCGTGATGAAGGCCCTGGCGCGCGACCCCGACGATCGCTACCCCACGATGGAGGCCTTCGAGTACGAGCTCACCAAGGCCCTCGCCGGGCGCGGCGCGGCCGTGGCGAAGATGCTGGGCCTGCAGACGCCCGACGCGAAGCCGGAGCTGAGCCCGCTGCTGTCGCAGTCGGTGCGCCTGCTCGCGGCGCGCGCCACGCCGTC
>JACRCY010000377.1 GCA_016218785.1 Deltaproteobacteria bacterium | reverse complement strand
GGCAGGGCGACGGGCTCCGGGTCGACGTGGCCCGCCACGGGCGTCGGCGCGCCCCCCCCGGGGCGCGCGTCCGCGGGGCGCCGGGGCTGCGCCGGGGTCGCGTCCGGGGCCGGGGCCGCGGCCGCGACCGGCGCCTCCCCGCCCAGCAGCTGCACGTAGCGCTGCTCCTTGTGCCCGGGCTGGAGCGGCAGCTTCGCCACGAGGGCCGGCGCACGCTCGATGAGGGTCTGCAGCACCCGCTCGACCTCGGCGACGTCGGCGAGCGCGTGCAGGCGCGAGGCGCGGCCGCGCAGCTCGCCCGCGGTCTGCGGGCCGCGGAGGAGGAGCTCGCACAGGACCGCGCTCTGCTCGTCCGCGAGGTGCAGCTTGCCACGCAGGTTGTGGCCGTAGCGCGGCACCCGCGCGCTCTCCGCCGCCTGGAGCGCGAGCCCGACCGACCGCAGCTGATCGAGCGCGTCGGCGACGTCCTCCTGTTCGAGCGCCATCGCCGGCTCGCGGTTGTTCTTCTGGTTGCAGGCGCTGACGAGCCCGTTGAGGCTCAGCGGGTAGTACTCGGGCGTGGCCAGCTCCTTCTCCACCAGGCAGCCGAGGACTCGCACCGCGGGGTCCGTGAGCTTCGCGTCCATGGGGAGGCCTCCCCTCCGCCACCATCATACCCGGAGCGCCCGCCGCGGCGCTTCCCTTCGCGCCCGCACTGAGGGCCAGCTGGGCGCAGTCCTGCAACCAGGCGTGGGGAGCTCACGGTGTTGGGGAGCGGCGCGACCGGAATGGACCTCGTCGCGCGCGTGTTCGAGCGCGAGGAGCACGCGGGCCGCGTCGCGCGCGTGCGGGGCGGCAGGGCCGCTGGTAGCTCGGCGGCGTGCCGTCGGTCGCCCACCCACCACTCAACTGGGTTCGGGGCCCCTACGTCCCACGCTGGGGGGCTGGCCCCCGAATTGTACGCCGGGCGGACACCAAGGATTCGCACGAATCCGAAGGGTTAGACCTCGTGCACACCTGGTGCGGCGCGTGCAAGGGAAGACACCGAGGTTTCCTTGAGCCTTGCTCGCCGGTCAGCCAACCGCCGCCATCTGAAGCCGCACTGGATCTCGCCGCGAGTCGGCGGCCGCCACGCCGCGCGAGGGAGCGTGGGCCCCGTGCGGCTGGTCGCGGCCCTCGTCCTCGCGTTGCTCGCGGCCAGCGCCGGCTGCGGCCCCGAGCCCGACGAGCCGACCCTCGCCGACGAGCCGACCCTCGCCGACGAGCCGACCCTCGCCGACGAGCCGACCATCCCCGACGGCGGCATCGTCCTCGAGTGGCACCAGTCCCACAGCGGCAGCCCGCCGTGGCCGCACATCCTCACCTGCTACGGCGGCTGCGCGGCGCCCCACTACGACGCCTCGGCGTGCAACGGCTCCACCGCGTGCTGCTCCCACTGCATCGACGGCACGTGGTGGTACGCCACCGAGCAGAGCAACTTCGGGTGCGGCGCCAAGCTCGAGCTCCGCCGCGGCGCCAAGTGCGTGGTCGTCGAGGTCGCCGACACCGGGCCAGCGAGCTGGGTCGAATCCAACGCCGCGTCGCAGTGCGGCGGCTCCGGGCACATCATCGACACCTCGCCCCTGGTGCACGACTACTTCGGCGGCGGCTGCGGCTGGAGCGAGTGCTTCATGGTCGACGTCCGTCCGGTCGCCAGGGGCCTCGCGGCCGGCATCTGCCCGTCGTGCCCGTGCGACGGTCCGCCGCCCCATCCCGTCTTCAAGCTGCGCCACGAGATCGCGACCATCGCCGGCCAGGACCGGGACTTCTGCAAGCTCTACGGCAGCGACGGCAAGTTCGACCTGATGGTCGGCCAGTCGACCACCCAGCGCTTCTTCGTCGAGAACACCGGGAGCGGGGTCGGCCGCAACGTCGTGGTGGGCCTGTGGGTCGAGCAGCCCTACCTCAAGGTCCGGCGCTGGGACGTCTACGACAACTGGTCCGGTCACACCTGCGGCCAGGAGTGGTGCCCCAACGACGCCAACACCCACCCCGACAACCCGCCGCGCGACGATCCGGGCGGCGCGTTCCAGCTCCACCTCTACGCGCTCAGCCCCGGCGAGACCAAGAAGATCGAGCTGACCGTCGAGGCGACCGCCTACAGCGTCGGGGCGGTCGACCACCCGGACGTCCGGATGTGGGTCAAGCACGTGGACGATTTCTACGAGAAGGCGGACTTCGGCAGCGGCTTCAACAACGTGAGCGGCTACCAGACCTACAACGGCGGCGACCTCCGGGACTACAGCCAGACCGACGTGCTCGCCGCCGAGACGTGCAACGGCATCGACGACGACTGCGACGGCGAGACCGACAACGGGTGCGGGCTGGACGCGGGCGCGCACGCGGGCGGGGACGCCGGGGTCCCCGGAGCGCCCCACGGCGACGACGCGGGCGCGGTGGAGCAGGAGGGCGACGGCGACGCCGGATCCGCGGGTCCGGGCCCCGCCGGCGCGGCCGCCCGGGGCTACGACCTCGAAGGGGGCTGCGGGTGTCGCGCCGCGCGCGGCTCCCCGGCCGCGGCCCTGGTCCTCGTGCTCGTCGGGCTCGCGCCCCGCCGCCGACGAGGCCCTTCCACGCGCGCGCGGCTGTCGTGGCCGCTGGCGCTGCTCCTCCTGCTCGCGGCCTGCGGGCAGCAGCCGGCCGAGGCCCCGGAGCCGCCCGCGGCCCCGTTGGCCGGGCTGCAGCTCGTCGACGACGGGCCGGTGAGCCCGCCGGGTGAGCGCTACGCGGGCGCGACCTTCTCGCCGGACGGGAGGCGCCTGGCGCTTGCGGCCGCGGGGCTCGGCGCCGTCGACGTCACCGACGCGGACGGGCGCGGGGTGCGGCGCCTGGCCACGGGCGACGGCGCCGGCTACCGCTTCGCCTGGTCGCCCGATGGCCGATCCATCGTGCACCGCGACGGCGAGCGAACGCTCTGGCGCGCGCACCTCGACGGCCGCCGGGAGCAACTCGCGGCCGGGCAGCGGCTGGGCTTCCCGGCGTTCGTGAGCGCGGACGAGGGCGTGTACAGCGACGCGGGCGAGGTGCGCGGCAGCCGGGCCCCGGTCCCCCACGCCGGTCTGGTGACCGTGACCGCGGCCGCGGCCCCGGTCCTGGCCGGCTGGGACGGCGAGCGCATCTTCACCGTCGACCTGCGGCGCGGGACGCGGCGCGACCTGCTGGAGGGCCCCGGCTTCTTCGACGTGGAGCTGTCGCGCGACGGCACCCTCGCCCTGGTGCGCGAGAGCCGGGACGCGGTCGGGCACCTGTGGGTGGCGGACACCGCCGGTCGCACGCGGCGCGACCTGGGCGTCGGGTGGGGCGGGCGCCTGTCGCCCGACGGCCGCAGCGTGATCTACGTGCTGCAGGAGAACGACGGCGTGCGCTTCACGGCCGCCGATCTGTGGCTCGCGAGCGTCGACGGCCGCGCGCGCGTGCGCCTGACGGCGACCAGCGACCGGCTCGAGATCGAGCCCGCGTTCGCGTCCGACGGCGGGCGGGTGGCGTACGTCGACGCGGCCACCGGCGTCGTGCACGTGGCGCACCTGCGGCGCGGGGCCCGGCGATGAGGCCCGGCGCGGCCGCCCTGCTCGCGTTCGTCGCGCTCGCCGTGCCGCGCGACGCCGGCGCCACGAAGATCTTCCTCAACGCCAGCGACCAGACCTCGAACCCGGTCGCGTGCGGCGGCAACGAGGCCCAGTACGCCGCCGACGTGGGGCAGCGCGGCCAGGCGCGGCTCCAGGCCTACGGGTTCGACGTCCGCTACAGCCAGGACTTCTACAACTCGCCGTCGCTGGCCAACAACTGGGGCGCGCAGAGCTTCGTCAGCATCCACACGAACGCCGGCGGCGGCCACGGCACCGAGACGCTGTACAAGTCGTCCGCCGGGCAGACGCTCGCCGGCCACGTGAACGGCGCCCTGGTGGCGGCGCTCGGCCTGCCGAACCGCGGGCTCAAGTACCGCGACAACCTCCACGTGCTCAACGCCACCAGCATGCCGGCGGTGCTCACCGAGCTGCTGTTCCACGACTGCACCACCACGCACAGCACCCCCATCGGCTCGCTGAGCGAGTCGTGCTTCCAGACCAAGGCCGCGGGGCGGGCCATCGAGGCCGAGGCCGTCGCCAAAGGGGTGTGCGCGCGCTGGGGCGTGGCCTGCCAGGCCGGGCCGCCGCCGCACCCCACGCTGTCGCTGGCGGTCGCCGTCCTCGACGTCGCGGGGCAGGCGCGCGACTTCGCCGGCGGCGACGGCGTCTTCGACCTGCTGGTCGGGCAGGAGACGACGGTGCGCGTCACCGTGACCAACGCGGCCGACGCCACCGCCCACGCCGCGCACGTGGCGGCGAACGTCGCGCTGGCGGCGCCGGGCCTGTCGATCGTCGAGTGGCACGTCTACGACAACTACCCCGGCAACGCCTGCGGCGGCGATTGGTGCCCGAACAGCGCCGAGACGAACGCGGCGAACCCGCCCCGCCAGGGCCCGGGCGCGGCCTTCGACCTGCAGCTCGACGGCTTCTCCGAGGGCGAGGCCAAGCGCGTCGAGCTCAAGGTGCAGGCCGCGGAGCCGACCGACGGCGAGCACCCGGAGCTGCGCTTCTTCGTCAAGCACGTGGACGACTTCTACGAGAAGACGGGCTGGGGCGCGGCGCCCAACCACGTGGGCGGCTATCAGACCTTCAACGGCGGCGACCTCCGGATCGCGTCCAAGGCCGACGTGTGGCCCCAGGAGGACGCCGGGGTCGCGAGCGACGGCGGGGTCGCGGCCGACGCCGAGGCCACGGCGGACCCGCCCCCGGACGAGCCGGGCGACCCGGGGCCCGGGGCCGACGCCGGCGCGGGCTTCGGCGCGCACGGGCTCACGGGGGCGTGCGCGGC
>JACRCY010000374.1 GCA_016218785.1 Deltaproteobacteria bacterium | reverse complement strand
CGGAGGCGGCACAATGCTGACGCACGAGAGACCACCGGTAAGCCGTGTGCGGGAAATCCGCATGCACGGTTTGAAAGGGGGTCTTGCTGTCTACCCTCTCGCCCTCGGGGCGAAGGAAGGATAGAAGGATCTACCAATGGTGAGCCGGATGCTTGCTCGGGCCGCGGCCGTGCTGCTCGCGGCCTGCGTCGTGCTGTCCGGCTGCACCAGGGAGGTCGCGCGCATCTCGCTCCCCCGGCCCGGCGTCGGCGAGGCCACCGCCGAGGTCGCGGGGGGCGAGGTGGTGTTCAGCCTCGACGCCGAGTACGAGCCGGCGGGCCGCGGCGGCGGGATCACCGGGCTCGACGCCTACCGGCTCACCGTCGCCGCGGTGCAGGGGAAGAAGCTCGCGGCCACGACCACGTGCAGCCCGCTGCGCCTCGGCTCCTCGGGGTGGTCGCGGCAGCAGAGCGCGGAGCGCGTGCGCCTCGTGGGCAACCGCCTCGTCGACTGCCGCCTCGAGCTCCCGCGCGGCGGGCCGACCACGTTCAAGGCCACTCTCTCCGAGGCGCGCAAGCCCGACATCCGGCTGCGCTACCTCGACCTCGTGGTCGAGCAGTAGCGGCGACGCGGCTCAGAACTTCGCCTGCAGCGTGACGTTGAAGCCGAGCGCGTGCGGCTTGATGAAGGTGCGGATGAACTCCGACTCGCGGCCGGTGGCGTCGGCGGGCGCGCAGGTGGCGCCGTCGAACGAGCGGCACAGCTTCGACTGGTTCTGGTCGAGCGTGTAGTAGAGGTCGATGATGGCGGCGAAGTACTCGAGGAAGTCCTGGCGCGCCAGCAGCTTGACCGCGTAGATCGGCATCGCCTTCTCGCCCGCGGGGAGGAGCGACACGTCCCCCTCCTGCCGCACGACCATGGTCGAGCTCTGCCCCAGCTGGACCGGGTTGTTGCCGACCAGCTCGGGCGGGAGCTGGGGCGCCGTGAAGGTCGCCGGGAGCTGGATCCCGGCGGTGAGGCCGAGCGTGATCCGCCGGCGAGGGAAATACTGGCTCGCGCCGAGGGCCGCGAAGATCTCCGGCTTCACGCTCGCGGCCGCCGGGAAGTCCTGGAACGGCACGAACGACGGCACGTTGTTGAGGATGTACGACAGGGTCCGGAACATGACCGACGCGTGCAGCCTGGTGAAGTTCCACTTGAGGCGGGCCAGGAGGTCCGCGGCGTGGGCCAGCTGGTACTTCGTGGAGGCGGCATGGTCGGGGTCCTGCAGGCTCTGCGCGAGCAGGTTGAAGGACGCGGAGACCAGGTACGAGAGGCCGCCCGGGTAGGACTCCTTCTGGAACCAGAAGCCGACGCTCGCCGGATCGTTCTTGTAGAGCAGGTAGTCGGCCGAGGTCCCGACCGGCATCCCCACGTGGTACGTGGCGCGGATGCTGGCGCCCATCAGTCGGACCGACGCGCCCAGCACCTCCTCCTTCGGGTTGCCGCCGCGGTCGAAGTAGCCGCCGTTCAGCTCCAGGCGCAGCGCCTTGAACGGATCGACGCCGACGCCGAGCAGGCCGCTGGCGTGCGCCTCCTGCTCGTTGGTCTTCGGGTTCAGGAAGACCGAGGTCTTGGCGCCCACGTAGGCGTAGTAGCGCTCGGTGCCGATCTGGAGCTTGGCCGCCGGGACCGGGTTCGAGTTCGAGCCGGTGGAGCCCGTCGGGTTGTCGGGGTTGGGCTTGAAGAACACGGGCGAGCCGCCCCACGAGATGCGGTAGCTGTACCCGAGTCGCATCCGGTCGCCCGACATCGGGAAGAGGGTGAGCGCCAGGTAGGTGGGCCGGTCCCGATTGGGCGTGATGTTCCGCGTGAGCTTGATGTACGAGCCGTTGTCGATGATCTGGTTCGCGAGGTCGCTGAGCTCCATGACGCGGAGGACGAAGGCCCCCTCGACCTCGGTCAGGCGCCAGGACTTGTGCGCGTAGATCGCGAGGTTCGACAGGTTCTCGTAGCCGCTGTAGCGCGTGTCGTAGTTGTCGAAGAACAGGATGCCGAGCCGGTTCGGCATGCCGATCCTGACGCCCGGCACGCTGGGGTTGGTCTCACCCGGCCTCACCAGCAGGTTCTCGTCGGTGACGGTGAAGTTGAGGCGGGTGTCGACCCAGTCGCCGGCGCGGGCCGTGGCCGGGAGCGCGAGGCTCGCGGCGAGCGCGAGGCAGGAGGCGGCGACGCGGAGGAGGGAGCGGGGCATCATCGAGAACCTCATTGGCCGCATCCGGCGGCGTTACCGCAGTCGACGTCCTCGACGCCGCGCGGGCTCAGGATCCAGTAGCTGTAGGACTGCGTCGGATCGCTCGACGAGAAGTCCGAGAGGTTCCGCAGGGTGCCGACGACCTCGGCGACCGTCTGGCCCGGCGCGACCTGCGGGTCGAAGCCCGGGACCGCGTCCTTGAAGGCGACCGCGAGGTTGCAGCCGCTGCCGAAGTCGACCGTGAGCTGGCCGTACTTGGTCCAGTCGGTTTCGTCGTAGGTGCAGATGCGGGCGTTCTCGATCCTGACCAGCGCCGCCTCGAGCGACTCGAGCTTCAGCGAGTTGGGGTCATCGTGCAGCTCGAGGCTCGAGTTGTCGCCGCTGAAGGCGTGGGCCACGACCGACCCGAAGAACGAGCCCGTGAAGCTGAACGTGTGCGGCCACTCGGGCGCGCCTGCCGGAGTGTACGAGTCCTGCGACACCTGCTCCGGCGGCGTGCGGCCCGGTCCCTGGTAGAAGGTCAGGACGTAGGTCCCGCCCGACTGGAGCCAGGTGCCGTAGACGACGCCGTCGGTGGAGTTCTGGTCGGTCATCGGCCCCACCGACCAGGTCGTCAGGTCCCCGGCGGCGTCCCCCACGCTGACGGTCCCGTTCATCCACGAGGGGTCGAGCAGGATCGGCTCGGGGCAGGGGAACCAGGACTTGGTCTCGCACCGCGAGCCGTCCGCCTTGAAGCTCAGGCCGCAGCGGCACTCGGGGGCGTCCGCGGTGGGCGGCGGGACGTCGAAGATCGGGAAGTCGAGCTCGGTGAAGCCGACGAACTCCTTCACGCCGCCCGCGAGGTAGCCGTTGCAGGCGCCGTCGGGGCACTCGATGACGACGTCGCCGGCCGCGACCGCGGTGCCGTCGTTGCGCTTGGCCCGCGAGAAGCTGAAGACGTAGACGTGGTTGAAGCCGCGCGCCATCGCCGACGGCGAGATGTCGGTGACCGTGAAGGCCTGCGCGTAGGCCCCGGTCACGACGAGGAGGCTGTCGAGGTCGCGCGGATGGTCGACGTAGACCGACTTGCCCTGCAGCAGCGTCAGGTGGGTCGCCGCGGGCGTATTCCGGTCGAGCGGCTCCTGCACCTCGTCGAGGTAGGGGTTCCGGTAGTGGATGGTGGCCGACGCGCCCGACGCGTAGCTGCAGCTGTCGGGCTTGCCGCCGAGGGGCGGGTAGGGGCCGAGGCAGTCGGCCGACCCGTCGGCGGCGCGGCGGACGTCGTCCACCCAGATGGTCGTCGGACCGAACGCCACCGGGATCACCCGGGTCACGTCGCGGGCGCCGCCGTTGGCGAGGGAGACCGTCACGTTGCCGGACGAGTCGGCGACCGGGCTCAGGGTGCCCTCGAAGAAGACCCAGAGGTTGAGGTCGGCGTTGTAGTCGCTGCGGACCTGCCCGTCGGCGCCGAGCGCTTCGACGTCCAGGACGACGGTGTGCGGGTTGTCCTCGGCCAGCGGCTCCGCCTCCGAGCCCAGTTCCAGGGGGGACTTGAGCGTGATCCGGTAGCTCACGATGTCCTGGGTCAGCAGCCCCTCCTGCTGCTGGCAGGAGAGCATCGTGGCGAGCACGAGGGCGGCGAGGACGGCGAGGCCGGCGCGAGTCACGGTGCCCATGGGCTACTCCAGCACCGGCGTGACGCGGCCGTCGTGCGGGTTGATCAGGGGAGGGCCTTCCCGCCCCCCCTCGCGCGGCAGAGCCGCGCGAGCCTCCCCCCCGCCGCGCGCCGTGCCGCGCGAGCTCGCCGCACCTCGATCAGAACGGAGGGTCGCGGGCGCGTGGTCCATGGTCTACTCCAGCACCGGCGTGACGCGGCCGTCGTGGGGCTCGACGGTGAGATCGATGCACGCGAGGTCGGTGGCGAGCGGGCGGCCGCCGGCCGGCACGGTCACGTTCCAGTCGGCGATGAGATCGGCGCAGCGCGACGGCAACTGGCGCAGGTAGTCGATGAGGGCGTCGCGCAGCGAGATGCCCGTGTTGAACTTGGTGGTGTTGCGCTTGAGGACCAGGAACCCGGAGCCGCCGGCCGCGATGTAGTCGTTGACGGCGACCTTGTAGGTGCCGTAGGGGTTGAGCGGCTGGCACCTGCACTCGAGCCCCAGCTCGGGACGGTTGCAGCACGAGGCCTCGGGGCGAGACGGGTCGCAGACGTTGCAGCCGTCGCCGACGAAGATGGCGTCCGAGCACGCGGCCTGCTTGCGGCACGCCCCCGCCTCGTTGCAGAAGACGTAGTTGGGGTCGCCGCAGTCCTCGGGCAGGCTGCACGACTTGGGCAGCGTGGGGTCGGCGCAGCCCGACGGTCGCCGGCAGACCATGTCGAAGGCGATGCCCGAGACCTGCGCCTGCGTGCGGCAGCCACGGTCCGCGCTCTTGCGCGCGACGAAGTCGAGCATCTCGCGGACCTCGCCGCCGGAGAGGAACATGGTGGTGATCGAGTTCTCGAACGGGAAGACGTTGTACATCTGCTCGAGGGTGAGCGCGCCGTACTCGAAGTCGGCGCGCACGCCGAGGCTGTTGGTGAGCGCGAAGTCGGCCTCGACGCGCTTGCGCACGCGCATCGACAGGGTGACCAGGTTGCCGATCTGGGAGTCGCCCCCCGAGGCGTCGTTGCGGTAGATCTTCGAGCGGTCGGAGGTGCCCACGAAGGAGAAGGTCTTGGTGAGGTCGAGCGACTGGTTGAGCTTGATCTCGTAGGGCTCGACGATGCGCAGCATGTCGCCGTCGGACGCCACGCGCGCGTCGATGGGAATGAGGTCGTAGGTGTACGACTTGACGTGGGAGCGCTGCTGCTCGGCATTGGGGGCCGCGGGGTCGCCCACGTGGACCACCAGGTCGAGGCGCCCCACGTACTTGGCGAAGGCTCCCGAGTGGACCAGGACCGTGTTGAAGCCGGTCGGGTCGCCGCTCGCGTCGCGCTGCGGGATGAGCTTGGGCGGGTTGAGCGCGATGTGCAGGTGGCCGCCGAAGATGACGTCGACGCCCGCGAGCGCCGCGGCCTCGTTCTGCTCGCCCGAGCCCCCCTTGCCGATGACCTCGTTCACCGCCACCCCCTCGTCCTCGTCGAGGCCGAGGTGCGAGGTGATGACGAGCAGGTCCACCTGCGGCCGCAGGAGCTGGACGTACTGGCGCACGACCTCGTCGGTGGCGAGGGGGCGGATGCCGAGGGAGTTGCCGGCCTCGTAGATCCCCTGCAGCGACGACAGGTTCCCCATGCCGATGACGCCCACCTTGAGCCCGTCGACGTTGAAGATGGTGTAGGGTTGCGTGACCGTGCCGAGCCACGGCCTGGAGAAGTCGTTGGGCCGCTCGAACTCGTAGTTGGCGGCCATGATCGGGAACGAGGCCCAGTTGACGATCTGGCTCGCCAGGTTGGTGGCGCCCTTGTCGAACTCGTGGTTGCCGAGCGCGGCGGCGTCGAGGCCGACCGCCGACAGCGTGCGGAACTCGACCTCGCCGGCGAAGAGGTTGAAGATGGGCGCGCCCTGAAAGCAGTCGCCCGAGTCGAGGTGGAGCGAGCGACCGGCCGAGGCGCGCTCGGTCCGCAGCACCGTGGCGATGCGGCCGATGCCGCCGTAGTTGCAGGTGCAGTCCCAGGTGACGAAGCCGCCGTTGCCGTCGGAAACGCAGGCTCCCGGGTAGTCGCCGACGCGGCACAGGTTCGCGTAGCGCGCCGTGAGCACCTCGCAGGTGACCGCCTCGGGCCCGGCGAGACCGGCGCGCCCGGCCACCGCCGCGACCTTGGCCGAGTCGATCTCGACGCGCCGGCAGCCGGTGCGCAGCTCGGCGCGGGGCCGGGCGTCAGCCGCGGCGGTGCTCATCTCGCCGCACGCCCAGGCCTTGCAGGCATCGGGGTCGAGCCCGAGATCCTGGTCGTTCCTGCCCGGCGCGAAGTTGTACGGCAGCAGGCGCGAGTGGATGTCGGAGGTGTGGAAGACGGTGAGGCGCACGTCCTGGCCGCGGAGGTCCGGAGTCTCGTGTCGGACGGTGCAGCCGGAGAGGGCCAGTCCGAATAGCAGCAGGAGTGTCTTCGTCTTCACGGCGGCGGCTCGAGTTTCGCGCATCTTGCCCACACGGGACGGGGAGCGCAAGGGCCCGGGACGCAATTCGATCGGTCCTGACCGACGGCTCGCCGCCGCCGGGCGGCACGCCCGCCACGGGCCGCCCGGCCGCCCGTGCCAGGTTGACAGCCGGCGGCCGGTCGGACGAGACTGCGGCGGTGCCACCCTCCGGCTTGACCCGCACGCAGTGGCTCGCGCGGGCCCTGCCCGTGGTGGCCCTGGCAGTGCTGCTCGTCGTGCTCGTCGGGACCGCATGGCAGGCCGACGACGCGTTCATCACGTTCCGCACCGTCCGCAACGCCTGGCGCGGCCACGGCCTCACGTGGAACCCGGGCGAGCGCGTCCAGGCCTTCACCCACCCGGCCTGGATGGTCCTGTCGCTCCTCTGCTACGGCGTCGCGCGCGAGTGCTACTACTCGGTCCTAGTCGTCGCCATCGTGCTCACGCTCGCGACGGCGATCATACTCGTCCGCGCCGCGCGGCCGAGCGCGGTCCTCGGCGCCGCCGCCGTCTTCGTGCTCGGCACCGCGATCGCCACGGCCGACTACGCGGTCTCGGGCCTGGAGAACCCGCTGCTCTTCGTGCTGCTAGGGGCCTTCGCCGTGGCGCTCGCGCGTGCCCCCGACCGGCGCCGCATGGTCCGACTCGCCCTGCTGTCCGCCGGGATCGGCCTCACGCGCATCGACGCCCTGCTGCTGGTCGGCCCGGCGTTCCTCCTCGTCCTCGTGGAGGCGTGGCGCGGCGGGGACCGCCCGCTCGCCCCGGCCGCCCTCGGTCTCGCGCCCTTCGTCGCCTGGGAGGCGTTCGCGCTCGTCTATTACGGCGCCCTAGTGCCGAACACGGCGCTCGCCAAGCTGAACCTGGACGTGCCCGCGACCGTGCTCCTGCGGCGAGGGCTCGACTACTTCGTCGACTCCGCGGTCACCGATCCGATCTGCCTCGCGACCATCGTCGCCGCGAGCATCGTGCTGGTGGCTCGTGGCCAGCGGGGCGGCAGGGTGCTCGTCCTCGGGGTCGCGCTCTACCTCCTGTACCTCCTGCGCATCGGCGGCGACTTCATGAGCGGCCGGTTCTTCGGGGCGCCGCTCGTGCTCCTCGTCGCCGCGGCGCTCCCCGTGGCGGCCGCGCGGACCGGGCCGCGGGCGCAGGTGCTCGTGCTCGTCGCGGTGCTCGCCTACGGCGCGGCGTGGCCGCGCAGCCGGCTGCACGTGGACCCCGGATACGGCGAGGCCGCGGCGCCCGCGGACGCGGTGCGCCCGAGCGGCATCGCGGACGAGCGCGCGTACTACTATCCCCGGACGGGGTTGCTCGCGGTGCTCGCCGCGCGACGGGTGATCGCGCGCGCGAACCTGCCCCTGCCGCCGTCCCAGGGCGCCGTGCTCGGGCGTGCCTTCGCGATTTCGCCCTGGCGCGTCAGCGTGGGGAAGGAGATCGGCCTGTTCGGCTACTTCGCCGAGGACAAGATCGTCATCGACAGCTGGGCGCTCGGTGACCCCTTCCTGGCGCGTATCCCCTTCCGCCCGACCGGGTGGTTCCGTATCGGCCACTGCGAGCGGCCGCTCCCGCCCGGGTACCTCGAGAGCCGGGCGTCCGGGCGGAACCTGCTCACCGACCCGGCGCTGCGTGCGCGCTACGACGACGTGCAGCTCGTCGCGACCGGCCCGCTCTTCGCGGGCGCGCGGTGGCGCGCCATCTGGCGGCTGCACCTCGGCCTGTGGTGAGCGGGGCCGCGGGATTCTCCGGGCGCGGTCTCGGCCCGCCGGTACTGCTCCCGGAGCAGGCGGCGCATGACCTGGCTCGAGGCGGTGCGCGGGAGCCCGACCCGGCGGGCGGTGCCGCCCCGCATCTCCACGGGCGAGCGCCATCGTCCGTCGCACGACGGCGCTCGATTTCTGCGACCCCTGGGGCTATGCTCCCGTCATGGACGGCCCTGCCGCCGAGGGCTGGCTCGCCCGCGTGGCGCTGCGCTTCACCGCCTTCAGCGAGCGGTACGTCCCCGACGCCTTCGTCTTCGCGCTCATCGCCACGGTGCTCGTCTTTGGCCTCGGGCTCGGGGTCGCCCGCGCCCACCCGGTGGAGCTCGTCGCTGCCTGGGGCAAGGGCTTCTGGGAGCTCATCCCCTTCACCATGCAGATGGCGCTCGTCATCATCACGGGCTATGTCCTCGCGACGGCGCGGCCGGTGGCGCGGCTCATCGTGCGCCTGGCGGGGATCCCCCGGAGCCCGCGCCAGGCGACGATGCTCGTCGCCGTCTTCGCCATGCTGACCTCCTGGCTCAACTGGGGGTTCAGCCTGATCTTCAGCTCGGTGCTCGCCCGCGAGGTGGCGCGGCGCCGCCCCGACACCGACTACCGCGCCCTCGCGGCGACGAGCTTCCTCGGCCTCGGCAGCATCTGGGCCCAGGGGCTGTCGGGCTCGGCGGCGCTGCAAATGTGCACGCCCGGGGCGCTCCCCCCCGCCATCCGCGACGTCGTCGCCCGGGGCGGGGTCGTCGAGGGCGGCCTGATCCCGCTGCGGCACACGATCTTCCTCTGGCAGAGCCTCCTCGCGGTCGCCGTCGAGATCCTCGTCGTGACCCTGGTCGTCTGCTGGTTCACGCCGTCGGCGGCGCGGGCGCGCTCGGCCGCGTCCCTCGGCGTCGACCTCGGGCCCGTCCCCGGCGCCCCCGAGGCGCCCGCCGCGGCGCGTCTGCCCGGCGAGCGCCTCGAGCACAGCCCCGTCCTGAACCTCGTCGTCGTCGCGCTCGGCGGGGCGTACCTCACCTGGCTCCTCGCCCGCTCCCCGAGCGTCGTCGCCGCGATCAACCTCAACGTATTGAACCTCGGCTTCCTCCTGCTGGGGTTCCTCCTGCACTGGACCCCGGCCCGGCTCATGCGGGCGGTGCGCGAGGCGACCCCGGCGGTGTGGGGCGTCATCCTGCAGTTCCCGTTCTACGCGGGGATCGCCGGCATGATCGTCTACACCCACCTCAACGAGCGGATCGCCGGATTCCTCGTGTCGATCTCGTCGCGGACGAGCTTCCCGCCCCTCATCGCGCTCTACTCCGCCGGGCTCGGCGTGTTCGTGCCGTCGGGCGGCTCGAAGTGGGTCATCGAGGCGCCGTACGTCATGGCCGCGGCCCACGACCTGCGAGTGCACCTCGGCTGGATGGTGGCGGTGTACGACCTCGGCGAGGCGCTGGCGAACCTCGTACAGCCCTTCTGGATGCTGCCGACCCTCGCCATCCTCGGCCTCAAGGCGCGGGACGTGATGGGCTACACCTTCATCGTGTTCCTCGTGCTGCTCCCGGTCGTGCTCGTGCTCGTCACGCTCCTCGGCACGACCCTGTCCTACCCCCTCTGAGGCCGTGGCGGGCAGCCCCGGAGGCGCAGGCTCCAGAGGGCTGCCGGCAGGCGCCCTCGCGGGGCCGCCGGACGCGGTGGCGCCCGTCGGTCAGCACCGGCGGCGGCCCGCTCCCGCATCGCGGTTGACTTGCGCCGCGGCGCGGGGCAATCATCCTACGCAGTTGCAGCCGCGGGCGGTGACGTGCTGGCCGCCCCCGAGACCGGACGACGGTGCCCGCGGGCGCCGGAGGGGAGCCATGGACAAGACGGTAGCATCCGCCGACGAAGCGATTCGCGACATCCAGGATGGCATGACCCTGGCCGTCGGGGGCTTCGGCCTGTGCGGCAACCCGGAGAACCTCATCAGGGCGCTCCACCGCAAGGGCACGAAGGACCTCACGATCCTCAGCAACAACTGCGGCATCGACGACAAGGGGCTGGGGATCCTCCTCGCCGCCGGCCAGGTCAGGAAGATGGTCTCGACCTACGTCGGCGAGAACAAGATCTTCGAGCGCCTCTTCATCGAGGGGAAGCTGGAGGTCGAGCTGTGCCCGCAGGGGACGTTCGCGGAGCGGCTGCGCGCCGGCGGCGCGGGCATCGGTGGCTTCTACACGCCCACCGCGTACGGCACCGAGCTCGCCAAGGGGAAGGAGACCCGCGAGATCGACGGGCGCTGGTACGTGCTCGAGAAGCCGCTCACGGCGGACTTCTCGCTGGTCAAGGCCTTCAAGGGCGACCGCTGGGGCAACCTCGTCTACCGCAGGACCGCCGCCAATTTCAACCCGATGATCGCGACCTGCGGCAAGACCTGCATCGCCGAGGTCGAGCAGCTGGTCGCGGTCGGCGAGCTGGAGCCCGAGCACGTGCACACCCCGGGCATCTACGTGCACCGGATCCTGCAGGGCACGGACTACGAGAAGCCCATCGAGCAGCGCACCGTCCGCAAGCGTGCCTGAGGAGACACGATGACGCTCACCCGTGAACAGATCGCGATGCGCGTGGCCCAGGAGCTACGCGACGGCTACTACGTCAACCTCGGCATCGGCATGCCGACGCTGGTGGCGAACTACGTCCCGCCCGGGATGGACGTCATCCTGCAGTCGGAGAACGGCATGCTCGGCTACGGCCCGTTCCCCTTCGAGGGGGAGGAGGACGCCGACCTCATCAACGCCGGCAAGCAGACCGTCACCGAGGTCACGGGGTGCTGCTACTTCTCGTCGGCCGAGTCGTTCGCCATGATCCGCGGCGGCAAGGTGGACATGTGTGTCCTCGGCGCCATGCAGGTCTCGGAGGACGGGGACCTGGCCAATTGGATGATCCCCGGCAAGATGGTCAAGGGCGCCGGCGGCGCCATGGACCTCGTGGCCGGCTCGCGCTGCGTCATCGTGATGATGGAGCACGTCGCCAAAGGGGGGGTGCACAAGATCGTGAACAGGTGCGACCTCCCCCTGACCGCGATCAAGGCCGTGAAGCGGATCATCACCGATCTCGCGGTCATCGACGTGACCAAGGACGGGCTCGCCCTGCGCGAGCTGGCTCCCGGAGTCACGAAGGAGCAGGTGCAGCAGGCGACGCAGCCGACGCTGTCGATTGCGCCGGATCTCAGGACGATGGCGGTGTAGGCCAGGGGCCTCGGGCCCCGGGCAGGAGGGCTGAAGCCAGGAGCCCGAGACGCGGGGGCTCCGCCCCGGCGGGGAGACGCCTTCCCCCCGCGTCGTTGGCGCGGGGACGCAACCCGCGCTGAGGCCACCCGCCTCAGCGCTTGCGCGCGGCGCGCCTCCAGCCGGTGCGCGTGTCCGGAGCGGCGGTGCTGCCGGGGGGACGCTACAGGTAGAGCTGGGTCTGGAGCGTGACGACGGAGGCGGAGTGCCCGAAGCTGAACCCGGGGCTCTTGATCTGGCCGTAGTCGAGCTTGAGGTTGGCCTTGTGTCCCTGGAACCACCAGTTGAGGCCGACGTGGTGGCCGAACAGGTCCTTCTTGAAGCCGTTGACGGCCGCGCCCGTCGAGTCGAGGAACGAATCGACCCGGTACCAGTCGATGGCGACGAGCGGCTCGATCTTGCCGATCGCGTAGCCGAGATCGAACAGGAACCCCTTGCCGCGCGTCGGGTTCGTGTCGCCCCCGTAGGCCACGAAGTCGAGCTGGCCGCTCACGCGATTCCTCCCCATCGGCAGGTCGAGGTAGATGTCACCGCCGAGGCCCCAGTACTGGTGCTGGTTGTCGTGCGCGCCGTACACGCCGGGCTGGACGTCGTACGCGAACCCGAGGCTGAGCACCTTCTTGGCCCCCAGGTAGGTGCCGGCGAGGAAGAACCCCTCCTCGGCGTCGAAGAAGTTGTAGGCCACGCGGCCCGAGAACCGCGGGCACTCGCCCGTGGCCGCGTTGACCTGGGGCGCCGTCGATGAAAGGCGCTTCATGTCGCGGGGGGCACCCTCCGTCGCGAGGCGCCTGGCGAGGGTGCTGCCCAGGAAGCCGGCGCTCCGGTGACGATCACCCGTTGCTGGCGGAGGGATTGCGCCCGCCCGCCCGGCCGTCTCGTCCCCTGGCGCGCGGGCCCGCGGGTCGCTACTGGATGTTGATCTGCCTCACGTCGGCGCCGCCGGGGTACCCGTACGAGCCGACGCTGTAGTAGCCGTAGACGCTGATCCCCACGGGCTCGGTCGCGGTGATGGTGTGCGGGCCGTCCTGCACCGGGCAGCGGAGCGCGTTGTAGGTCTTGCCGTTCAGCGTGCCGGCCAGGTAGCGCTCGCACAGTCCGAACTCGACGTTGACGTCGACCCCGTCGAGGAGCACCGCGGTCCCCTCGGGCGCGGCCACGACGACGTAGTCCTTCTCGAAGGTCTGCGGCGTCAGGAACACGTACTCCATCCGGTGCTGCTCGGCGGGGGGGAAGAGGATGAACTCGGGGTCGCCGCCGACGTCGTAGTCGACGAGGTACTGCTGGGCGACCGCGAACTGGGCGACCATGACCGGCTCGTTCGACTCGAGGATGAAATCCTGCTGGCTCCAGAGCTTCGCGTACTCGCCGGGCTGGGCGATGGCCATGGTCGGGAAGTCGGGCAGGTTGGTGGTCACCGTGGTGCCGGGCTTGGTGGCGAGCACGCGGTAGAAGTCGGGCTCCCACTGGCTGGGGCTCGTGCCCCGCTGGCGCGGCGGCGTGCGCGTGACGACGAACTGCTTGCCCAGCGAGGAGATGGGGAACATCTGCTGCTCGAAGTGCTCGGTGCAGCAGAGGTCGTACTCGGCCGGCCGCGGCGCCGGCGGGCTGTAGCCGTCCGGATCGTCGGGCGCCATCGAGCGCTGGCCGCTCGAGAAGACGACGATCGGCTTGTCGGCGGTCACGAGCGTGCCCGTGAAGTCGCCGCCCTGCTTGGACGCCTCGAAGAGGGTCTTCGGGGCGCGGCTGGCGATGGCGAGCACGTCGAAGGGGCCGAGCGTGGCGCTGATGGTGCCGCCGATCTCGACCGCCGCGACGGGCGCGCCGCCGTCGGCGCCCTCCTGGGTCGCCTGCGTGCTGAGGACCTGTACGCTGGTGTTGTCCATGACCCCGACGACCGTGACGTACATGAAGTCGGGGATCCCCTCGATCTTCATGCCGAAGGGCATCTTCATCGGGTTCGACGTGTACCAGCCCATGACGTAGTAGGACGTGTCGAGCGCGTTCGTTGGGATGAGCAGCGAGGCGCCGTTCGAGTAGGCGTTGATGATCGGGTTGAACTGGTAGGCCACGACGGGGTAGGTCGTGGTCACGCGGTACGCGCGGCTGGTGAGGCACGTGGTGCTCTCGCGCGTGCGGCGCTGCCTTCCTTGGG
>JACRCY010000041.1 GCA_016218785.1 Deltaproteobacteria bacterium | reverse complement strand
GTAGGCGCGCCCCTTGTTGGTGAACATCAGGATGTGGTCGTGGGTCGAGGCCACGAACAGCTGGGCGACGAAGTCCTCCTCGGTGGTGCCCGCGCCGGTGATGCCGCGGCCGCCGCGCTTCTGCGCCCGGTAGAGGCTGATCGGGTTGCGCTTGACGTAGCCCGAGTGGCTGGCGGTGACCACCATGTCCTCCGGCGCGATCATGTCCTCGATGCTGATGTCGAGGGCCGCATCCTCGATCACGGTGCGGCGCTCGTCGCCGTACGCGTCGCGCACGGCGACGAGCTCCTCGACGATCAGCGCCATCAGCTTGGCCTCGTCGGCCAGGATCGCCTCGAGGCGCGCGATCTCGGCGAGGGTCGCCTCCAGTTCCTCGATGATCTTGTCGCGCTCCAGGCCGGTCAGGCGCTGCAGCCGCATCTCCAGGATCGCCTGGGCCTGGCGGTCGGAGAGGGCGAACGACTCCTGGAGCCCGCTCCGGGCCGCTTCGACGGTCCGGGACTTGCGGATGAGGTCGATGACGGCGTCGAGGTTGTCGAGGGCGATGCGGAGCCCTTCGAGGATGTGGGCGCGGTCCTGCGCCACCCGGAGCTCGTAGCGGCAGCGCCGCGTGACCACGTCGCGGCGGTGGTCGACGAAGCGCGCGAGCGCGTCCTTGAGCGACAGCAGCTTCGGCCGCCCCTCGACGATGGCTAGCATGATGACGCCGAAGCTCGACTGGAGCTGGGTCAGCTTCCACAGGCTGTTCAGCACCACCTGCGGCACCGCGTCGCGCTTGAGCTCGATCACGATGCGGATGCCGTCGCGGTCGCTCTCGTTGCGCAGGTCGGCGACGCCCTCGAGGCGCTTCTCCTTGATCAGCTCGACGATCTTCTCGATCAGCCGGTCGGTGCCGAGCTGGTAGGGGATCTCGGTGACGACGATCGAGCTCCGGCCCGTCTTCTCGTTCTCCTCGATCATGGTGCGGGCGCGCATGATGACGTGCCCGCGGCCGGTCTCGTAGGCCTGGCGGATGCCGTCGCGGCCGTAGATGAACGCGCCGGTCGGGAAGTCGGGCCCCGGGATGAACTCCATCAGCTCGTCGACGGTGATCTGCGGGCTGCGGATGAGCGCGATGGTCGCGTCGACCACCTCGCGCAGGTTGTGCGGCGGGATGTTGGTCGCCATGCCGACGGCGATGCCGGCGGCGCCGTTGACCAGCAGGTTCGGCACCCGCGTCGGCAGGACGGTCGGCTCCACGTCCTTGTCATCGTAGGTGGGCTGGAACTCGACCGTCTCCTTGTCGATGTCGGCGAGGAGCTCGGCCGTGAGCCGCTTCATGCGGCACTCGGTGTAGCGGTAGGCGGCGGCAGGGTCGGGGTCGACCGAGCCGAAGTTCCCCTGGCCGTCGACGAGCGGGTAGCGCATGTTCCACGGCTGCGCCAGGCGCACGAGGGCGTCGTAGACCGAGGCGTCGCCGTGGGGGTGGTACTTGCCGATGACGTCACCGACCACGCGCGCGCACTTGATGTACGGCCGGGTCGCGGTGTTGTTGAGCACCGACTGCGCGTAGAGGATCCGGCGGTGGACCGGCTTGAGGCCATCGCGCGCGTCCGGCAGGGCGCGCGACACGATGACGCTCATCGCGTAGTCCATGAACGAGGACTTCATCTCGTCCTCGATCGCGACCGAGACCAGGGTGCTCGGGAAGGCCGGCGGGGCCGCCGGCGGGGCCACCGGATCAGGCGGCGGCGGGGCCGGCGAATCGGGCGGCGGCGGGGCCGGCGGATCGGGCGGCGAAGGAGGCGTGGCAGAGGTCGCGTCGCTCATTCAAAAGGCCAGTGATTTCACCGTGGTAAGTGCATCGTACTATGGCCGATGCCACCGCCAAAGTCAACGCCTAAAGGCTGTCGCCTGAAGGCTCAAAGGCTGGAGCAGACACTGCGGGGGAAAAGGCGCCAGGGACGGCAGACGCGCGAGAGGCGGGGGCCTGGAGAGCGGATCCCTGGGCCCCGGGGAGGGGGTCGTGGGGCCGGGTGAAGACTACTCGGCCGGCGACTCGGCGGCGGCCTTCTCGGCCTTCTCGGCCTTGGCCGCCTTGTGGGCCTTGGCCTTCTTGACCGAGCGGTGCTTCTTGATCGCCTTGCGCGCGTGGTTCCGCTTGGTCTTCTTGACCTTCTTCGCCTTGGCCCAGCGCTTGTGGTGTCGCTTCCCCTTCTTGAGCTTGGCGGTCTTCTTGGCCTTCTTGGCCTTCTTGGCCTTCGTCACCTTCTCGCCCGCCGGTTGGGACGACGGGGACTCGGCGTAGGACGGGACCGCCACGACGGCCAGGAACGTTGCGATGACTATGCCGATGACTGTGCGCACGCTCGTAGATCCTCCTCGATCCGACGGGGGGCGGCCTCGGCACGCCTGCGGCCGCCCACCTCGCTCGTTTCACTCGCTCGCCACGATCCTAGTATCGGGTGACGCGACGTGATCGCAAATTTTTTTCACCGCGTCACTTGTATTGGACGCGCGCGGCCGCGACTCTATTCCTCGCGGCCGCGGCCGCAGAGGGGAGGCGGGGCGCGCCCGCCGGCGCCGGTGGCCCCGCGCGCCGCAGCGAGGACCGGGCCTACGGCGTCTCGAAGCTCAGCTCGGGCTTGAGCACGATCGGGTAGTCCACGGTCACGGGCGCGCCGCCGCCGATGGGCCAGCGCTTGACCGCCGTGACCAGGCACGCCTCCACGCTCGCGGGCAGGCCCGAGCCGGGCAAGGCCCTGGCGGCGGCGATGCGGCCGTCCGCGGCCACGCCGAGGCGCAGCTTCACCACCCCCTCGAGCCCCGGGGTCTGCCGGAGCGCCTTGTCGTAGCAGGCCTTGACGTGGTGCTGGTGGACCCGCGCGTGGCGCGCCAGCTCGGCGGCGCGGACGTTCTCCTCGCCCGTCTGGAACAGCCGGACGGACAGGCCCCGCGGCTCCGCGTCGAGGTCGATGGTGCGGACGTCGCGCTGGTAGCCGGGGCGCGCGATCTCGACGAGGCGCTTGCCGCGCGGCGCGCGCAAGGCTAGCGGCGTCGCCCCCACGGGCTCCTGGTCGACGGTCACGTCGCCGGCGATCGGCGTGGCCTGGATCTCGAGGACCCCGCTCGCGGCGAGGGCGCTCGCCACGTCGCCGAAGTCCGCGAGCAGGCGCGCCCGCGATCCGGCCTCGAAGCCCGCCCGCTCGGCCGGCGTCATGCCGGTGCCGCTCAGGCGGGTGGGGTTCTCGCCGTCGGGGAAGATCATGACCGTGCCCGCGGGGACCCGGGCGCCGAGGCGGTCCCAGCCGGTCCCCACGGTGTGCACCTCGACCTCGCCCTCGAGCACCTCCACCCGGGTGGCGGCCGGGAGCCGCTCCACCGAGTAGCGCGTGCCGCGGACCAGCACCGCGTGCCCCGCGGTCTGGATCGCGAACAGCTGTCCCGCGCGGCGGGGCGCGACCCGGGCGTACGCCTTGCCGCTGCCCAGCCGCACGTCGATGCGCTGCGAGTCGAGCTGCCGCAGCGACACCTCGCTCCTGGGCGCGACCACCACCGCCGTCCCGTCCTCGAGCTGCAGCACCAGCCGCCCGCTGCCGACGCGCGCCCCCTCGCCCTGGTCGAGCGGCTGGGCCGGGGTCACGGGCGCGCCCGCGGGGACCTGCTTGACGTCGCCCTGCACCAGGATCGGCAGCGCCCGCAGGCGCAGCGCCACCGCGTCGGCGCCGGTGGGCCGCGCGGGCCCCACGATCGCGACGCCGGCCGGCGGCGTGCGCCCGGAGCGGAGGCCCACGACCAGCGCGGCGACCGCCGCGGCGCCGACGGCGGCGTAGACCAGCGGCCGCCGGAACCAGCCGATCGCGGGCCGCAGCGGCTCGTCGAGCTCGGCCCGGATGCGGGCCTGCACGCGGCCGAAGTCGACCCCGGATTCGTCGGGGGCCGCCCCGATCTCCCGCACCGTGGCGAGGGCGGCGCGGGCCGCGCGCAGGCGCTGGAGGACCTGTCGGCACGACGCGCACTGCTCGAGGTGCCGCTCGACCTCGGCGCGCCCGGCCGCGGGCACGTCCCCGTCCACCAGGGCAAGCACGCGCAGGGGATCGCACGCGCTCATGGGCGGCCTCCTGCGCCGTTGCCGTCGGCCGCACCGCCGTCGTCGCCGTCTCCGCCGGCGCCGCCCACGGGGATCTCGTAGCCGTCGAAGGCCGGGTCCTGGGCGACGCGCCGGAAGAACTCCTTGCGCGCGTAGTGGAGGCGCGTGCGCACCGTGATCTGGGGCGCGCCGACCATCTGGGCGATCTCGGTGAGCGGCAGCCCGTCGATCTCGTGCAGCACGAAGACCACCCGCTTCTTGGGCGGCAGGTGCTCGAGGATGGCGAAGACGCGCGCCACCTGGCGGCGCGCCTCCACGGTGCGGGCCTGCAGGGCGTCGGCGGCGAGGGCGCTCTCGTCCACGGCCGCCTCGCGCGGCTGCCGGCCGCGGCTGCGCAGCCGCCGGAGCGCGATGTGCACGGCGATGCCGTGCAGCCACGTCGAGAGCTTGGCGTCACCGCGGAACTTGCCGATCGAGCGGAACGCCTCGACGAAGGTGTCCTGCAGCGCGTCCTCGAGGTCGTGCGGACCGCCGAGGAGGCGGTAGAGGTGGCCGAGGATCTGGCTGCGGTAGGCGCGGTAGAGCGCCCCCTGCGCCTGGGGCTCGCCGCGGCAGCACCCGGCGACCAGCGCGTCGGTGCCCGGCGGATCGCCGTGGCCGGGCTCGGCCTCAGTCGGGTTTCCTGGGGCGCTCGTCGGCGCCGCCGCCCGTCCAGCCATCACCCGGGCCCCGTCGCGCAGAGGATCATCGTCGGGCGTCAAGGGTACCAGCCGCAGGATCGCCTGTCGAGGCGGGGCGCCGGCGGGAAGGTACGGGAGGCGACCGTACGGCTCCACGCGAGGTGCAAGTGCGGGCTGCATTTCCTGCTGGTTAGGTCGCCAGCGGCGGCGTGGGCGTTCAGGGGGGGAGCGCTCGCGGCGGGGCCGGCCGCAGCCGCGAAGCTACCTGATGATCTCGTGTCCCGCGGCCAGCTGCGTGCGCCGGAACTCCTCGATTTGCCTGAGGAAAATATCGACGAGCGAGGCGTCGAACTGGCTCCCGGCGCAGCGCTCCAGCTCGCCGCAGGCCACCTCGTGCTGGAGGGCCTTGCGGTACGCGCGGTCGGAGGTCATGGCGTCGTAGGTGTCGGCGATGGCCATCAGCCGCCCGAGCGCCGGGATCTCGCTGCCGGCGAGCCCCTGGGGGTAGCCCGACCCGTCCCAGTTCTCGTGGTGGCAGTAGGCGCCCGGCACCAGGTCCTTCATGAAGGGGATGGGCTCGAGGATCCGCTTCCCCTTGGCGGGGTGGGTGCGGAACATCGCCATCTCCTCGGGCGTGAGCTTGCCGGGCTTGTTGAGCTTCTCGTAGCGGATGCCGATCTTGCCGATGTCGTGCATCAGCCCGGCCTGCACCACCGTCTGGATCTCGCCTTCGGTCAGGTGGAGCCCCTCGGCGATCAGCTGCGCGTAGAAGGACACGCGCTCCGAGTGGCCGCGGGTGTAGCGGTCGCTCTCCTCGAGGGCGCGCGCGAAGCCGACGATGGTCTGACGGAAGTTCTCCTCGAGCGAGGTGTTGACGCGGGTGAGGTCCCGGTTCGCGCCGAGCAGGCTCTCGTAGAGGCGCGCGTTCTCGATCGAGACCGCGGCGCGGCCCGCGAGGATCGCCAGCATCTTGCGCTGCCCCTCGGAGAACTTCACCCCGCGGGTGTACGAGTAGGCGTTGAGCATCCCGGCGACCTTGTCGCGCACCTTCAGCGGGATGCTGCAGAACGACGTCAGGCGGTGCTCGGCAGGGGCCCGGCTGAAGTAGCGGTGCGCCTTGATGCCGTGCGCGAGCAGCGGCTGGTCGGCGCGGTACTGCGTCAGGATCTCGTCGAGGTTGAGCGCCGTCTCGACCGACTCGCCGGCGAGCCGCGGGGAGAACTTGACCGAGCGCTCGGCGAGCTTGCCGCTCACCGGATCCTCGAGCACTAGCTGCGCCACGTCGGCGTCCATCTCCTGGATCGTGGCCTCGAGGATCAGGTCGAGGATCACGTCCACCGAGAGGCTGCCGGCGATCGCCTCGGAGACCTTGAAGAGCGACAGCGCTTCCTTCAAGCGCATGTTCTCCTGCTGCAGGCGCTGTCGCTCGAGGGCGCGCTGCACGACGTGCACGACCTCCTCGACCTTGAAGGGCTTGAGGATGTAGTCGTAGGCGCCGCGCTTCATGGCCTCGATCGCCGTCTCGACCGTGCCGAAGCCGGTCATGATGATGCAGACGACGTTGAGGTTCATCTCGCTGATCTTCTGGAGCAGCTCGAGGCCGCCCAGGTTCGGCATCTTCAGGTCGGAGATGACGAGGTTGTAGGTGCGCCGCTGCAGCTCCTTGAGGGCCGCGGCGCCGTCCTCGACGGCGCGCACCACGAAGCCCTCCATGGTGAGGAAGTCGGACAGGATCTCGCGGATGACCTTCTCGTCATCCACGACCAGGATGCGGGCCGATTCCTCCGGGAGCTGTGCGTCCATGCGCGGTCCTGGGTCCCCCCCAGGCGTGCCCCTCGGTGCGTACCCTGCCTCACCGAAATCGGGCGATCACTATCGTACCGCACCTGCGCGGGGTGCGTCAATTCAGCGGTGGGTCCGCGGGGTTGCGCGAGGCCACCAGGGCCGGCGCGGAAACGCCCCGGCGTCAGCGGCGCCGGGGGCGGCCGGCCGCCACCAGCGCGAAGAGCAGCAGCAGCGCGCCCGTCACGGGCATCGCAGGATCGCCGGGCGCGCCGCGGCACCCGCCGATGAGCTCGTGGCCGCCCCCGCCGGCCACCTGCGCCGAGTTGGGCGGGCCGCACAGCCCCATGCCGCCCATGTCGAGGCACGCGGCCTGGTTGTGGCAGTCCTGGTCGCTGCCGCACTGCTCCGTGCAGTAGCCGTGGCCCGTCGAGCCATCGATGCACATGCCGCTCTGGCACTCGGTGTTCTGCGTGCACGAGGCCCCCGGCGAGCCGGGCGTGTACGGGACGCACTGGCCGTCGACGCAGCTGGAGCCCGTGGCGCACGGCAGCTCCGCCGAGCACCCCGGCCCGGCCGTCGCGGTGAAGGTGACCGAGGCCTCGCCGCTGCCGCCGTCGGTGCCGGTGCCCACGGCGCGGAG
The DNA here is from genome assembly GCA_016218785.1 of Deltaproteobacteria bacterium. Lineage (GTDB taxonomy): Bacteria > Myxococcota_A > Polyangia > JACRCY01 > JACRCY01 > JACRCY01. The sequence continues at coordinate 12,420 of JACRCY010000041.1, read as the reverse complement.
GGTGTGGGCGCCGGCGGCCAGGTTCGTCAGGGAGAAGTTGTAGGGCGCCGAGGCGAGCGTGCCGCTGAGCGCGCCGTCGAGGTAGAGGTCCACCTTGGCCACGCCGGCCGGGCTCTGGGCGGTGACCGCGACGCTGACGGTCGGCCCTTGCGTCGACCCGCTCTGCGGCTGGGTGATGCCGACCGTGACCGGCTGCGGGCCACTGCCGACGTACCCCTTGATGAAGTCGGCGTAGACGTCGACGCGGGTGTTGGCGCCGAGTTGCACGCAGGACTGATCGCCGAACGAGGTCACGCCGACGACCGTCCCGGTGCCGCCGTGCGTGAGCATCGGGCCGCCCGAGTCCCCCTGGCAGGTGCCGCTCGTGCCGCCCCCGTAGTAGATGTACATCGAGTCCTGGTCGTTGATCTGTTCGTCGACGGCCCGGCGGGTGCCGTTGCCCGTCTGCGTCTGGGCGTTGGTCACGCCGTAGCCGACCAGGGTCACCGTCTGCCCGACGAGGTTGCCGAGCGCCGTCGACTGCCAGGCCATGGCCGGGACCGGCGCGTCCTGCGTCAGCTCCACGACGCAGACGTCGTTCACGGGCGCGCCGTTGTTGGCGAGGTAGTACCCATCATGGACGTACGCGTTGGCCACCTGGATCGTCGTACCGCCCGAGCCGACCGTCTGGCCGAAGAAGACCTTGGTCTGGTTGGCGGGGAAGCCCGACTCCTTGTAGCAGTGGCCGGCGGTGAGCACCCACCGCTTGGCGATGACCGTGCCGGTGCAGAACTGCTCCATCGTGCCGTAGGCGGTGTAGACGAGCGCCACCACCGACTGGTGCGTGGTGTCCACCTGGCCGTTGATGATGGGGCGGCGCGCGAGCGTGAACTGGGGCTGCTCCCGGGTGCACGAGGACGCGGAGGCGACGAGGAGCGCGACGGCCACGAGCAGGCTACGCGGAGCGTGGGGAGTCAACCGGTGTCCTCCTGGCACCCCCAGAGCCCAGAGAGCAAGGCATGGGCCATCTTGGTCGTGACTCGGTCGTCGTGAGCGTGTCTGTGCTTTCGATTACTTACGGTACACGCGGCGATCCCGGGCACCCGGCGCCGCGCCCTGGACTGGGTGCCGGGGCCCCGATCTGGGGCGTGCAGACCTCGCGCGGGAGGGTGGGGCCGCCCTACACCGGGGGCACGGTGGGCGTGGTCCCCTGCAGCTGCGGGAACCACGAGAAGAACGTGTGTAGCTGCGCCTTGCGGTCCGGCTCGAGGTAGTCGAAGTTCGAGCCGCGGTCGATCACCTCCCAGAAGTCCTTGGTCGTGATCGAGAGCAGCTCCTCGCGGATCGACGCCAGCCGGTCGGGCTTCTCGTCGGCCATGTCGGCGTGGATCGTGCGCGCCAGGTCGGTCGCCTCGTTGACGAGGTAGAAGGTCGCGAGCTTGACCTGCGCCTTGCGCACGCCGCGCAGCGTGATCTCCTGCTCCGCGCTCTCCGACTCGCGGTCGACGTCGAGGAAGATGCGCAGCATCGCGGTCTGGTTCTGCGCCTTGACCTCGTAGGCGGCCTCGCACAGGGCGCACAGGTCGTAGGCGGCGGTCTCGGTGACGAAGCCCAGGTCCCGTGACTGGGCGAGCTGGCCGTAGTAGCTGAGGTGGCGGGCGAACTGGAGCGCCACCTCCTCGCGGCCCGCGCGGAGCACGGCGTCGACGAGGAGCCGGTACTGGTTGAGGACGTTGTAGGCGGTGCGGACCTCGCTGGCGTTCACGGTGACGCGCAGGTAGGTGTTGAAGAACTTGATGGCGAGCGCCAGGGCCTCGCGGTCGTCGGCGCGCAGCGCCGCCTCGCCGATGTAGCGCGTGTTGATCGCGACCACGCGCGCCACGTCGCGCATCTCCGACACCGACTCGCCGAAGATGGTCTGGAACTGCCGCATCACCTTGAACTCGAGCCAGGCGCGGCTCGCGGCCAGGTCCTGCAGGCTCCCCTCGGTCATGGCCACGAAGTCCGGGTTGCCCCGCAGCCGGTGGCCGAGCGCGAACCACTCCTTCTCGAGGCGCGCCTTCTCCGGGAGGTAGCGCACGGCCAGCTCCATGAGCGCGTTCACGGTGCCGGCCGCGATCCCGCGGTCCTTCTGCGAGATGGCGTTGACGCCGACGTCGGCGAGCTGCTCGATGGCCGCGAGCACGCGCCCCTGGCGCGTGTCGACGTCCCGCGGCCCCTCCTGGCCGCGCGCGGCGGCGAGGGCCTGCTCCTGGATCCGCGCGATCACCCGCTCGGGATCCATGAAGTCGAAGACGTACACGAAGTACGGGACCAGCAGCATCAGGCTGCCGGTCAGGAAGAACATGGTGATGGTGATGGAGACGCGGGGCAGGACCTCGCCGGTCACCGCCATCGACACCCACAGCGAGTGGGCGCCGGCGACCACGAAGAAGGTGAGGATGGCGAGGTTGGTGCGGTCGCGGAAGAACATCTCCGCCACGCGCGGCGTGTAGCGGGTGGCCGCGAGCTGCACGATGATGGAGACGACCGTGATGGCGATGCCGAGGACGGCCGCGACCACCTGCGCCAGGTTGGCGATGGCGTTCTGGCAGGTAGGGAGGTCGTAGCGGAAGAGCGTGCCCAGGAGGCCGTGCCTGGTGGTGCCCGCGAGCCTGAAGTCGATGACGTAGCCCACCAGGAACAGGACCGCCGTGATGCCGGTCAGCGCCATCACCGGGAGCAGCCAGAAGCGGCGCTTCTCGCTCGTGGGGCGGGCGAGCAGCCCGTCGACGCCGCCCGGGCCCCGGCCCCTACCGGCCGGCTCCCTGACGGTGGTCCCCTCCTTGGCCGGCATCGCACGCACGGTACCGCGAGGGGCGCGCGGCGGTCAAGCGCTCGCTGCCGACGATCCGACGGGCAGCGGTGGGGCCTACCCAGCGGCCCTGCGGGACGGCGGCTCCTCCGCCGTGAGGCCCACCTCGACGATCTCCAGGATGTCGGCCTCGGGCACCTCGGCCGCGGCGAACAGGTCCTGCAGGTCGTCCTCGTCGTACAGGTACTGCGGCCCGACGTCGCCCGTGCCGTCGCCGTGGAGCCGCGCGATGGCCTCGCGCACGGTGCGCTCGGTCGCCAGCTCGACGCGCAAGGGGCGCCCGGCGGCATACTCCACCTCGGCGCGCGCGGCCTCGTCGAAGGGGTCGGCCATGGCCACCACCAGCGTGCCCCAGGCGTCGACGCGCACCGGCATGACGCAGGCGAGGCGGCACAGGTCGGCGGGCACCAGCGCCAGCGCCGCCAGGTCCACGGCCGCGAGGTCGGCGGCGGTGCAGCGCGGCAGGTCGGCGGCCCGCGCGATCACGTCGCACAGCTCCTCGTCGGAGATGTCGGCGGCCGCGCACAGGTGGCGCCAGAGCGGCGCGCCGTCCCGGGCGCACGCCTTGAGGGCGCGCTCCACGTGCGCGGTGCTCAGGAGCCCCGAGGACAACAGCGTCTTCACGTTGAGCTCCACGTTGCCATCGTGCGGAGGGGCGTGCCGGATCGCAAGTTTTCTGGCCGGCGGCGCGGGGGCCCCATGTGCGGCGGGCCGCCCGCGACGGCGCCCGACCGCTTGACGACAAATGACTGGTCATGTAGACTGGTCATATGCGCTCAATCAACGCCACGGAGTTCAAGGCGAAGTGCCTGGCCATTCTCGACGAGGTGGCTCGCACCGGGCAGCCCGTGACCATCCTCAAGCGCGGCCGGCCGGTCGCCTTGGTGGGGCCACCGCCGGTGTCGCGGGCCCGGTACCCGCAGCAGGAGCTCGTGGGGACGGTGACCATCGTGGGCGACATCGTCGCCCCGGTGCTCCCGGCGGACGCGTGGGACGCAGTCCGAGGAGAAGGGACGTGAAGGCGCTCCTCGACACCCATGTGCTGTTGTGGCACCTGGGGGGGGGCGGCCGACTCACCCCCCGGCAGCGGCGGGTGCTGGCGGCGGCGAGCCCGGATGCGCCTCTTCATGTGGCCGACATCACGCTCTGGGAGATCGCCATGCTGCATCACCTCGGGCGGATCCAGCTTGGGCTCCCGCTCCGCGACTGGCTCGACCGGGCCGTTGCGCCTCCCCTCGTCGTCTGCGAACGCCTGACGCCAGCCATCGCCGCCGAGCTGGCCGCCCTTCCCGCTACCTTCCCGCGCGACCCCGCGGATCGCATCATCACGGCCACGGCGCGGGTGCTCGGGGCCACCCTCCTCACCAGCGACCAGCGCATCAAGGACGCCGGGGTCGTGCCGACGTGGTAGCGCCGCGTCGCCAGACGCGCCGTTGACCCGCGCGGCCGAGCGGCGCTACAAACGACGTGAAAGGGACCCGCGATGCTCCTGTGCGTGGACGTCGGCAACACCAACACCGGCATCGGCCTCTTCGACGACGGGACGCTCGTCGCGCAGTGGCGCGTCGAGACCGCCCACGGCCGCACCTACGACGAGTACGCCGTGCTACTGCGCGAGCTGTTCAACTTGAACGGCCTGCCGTGGCCGAGCGTCACCGCCAGCATCATCTCGACGGTGGTGCCGTCGGTGCAGTTCCCCATCGAGGAGCTGTGCAGGCGCTACCTCAAGGTGAACCCGCTGGTCGTCGGGCCCGGCATCAAGACCGGCATGCCGATCCTGTACGAGAACCCCCGTGAGGTCGGCGCCGACCGCATCGTCAACGCGGTGGCCGCGTTCGAGCGCTACCACCAGGCCTGCATCGTCGTCGATTTCGGCACCGCCACCACCTTCGACGCCGTCACGCCGAAGGGGGAGTACCTGGGCGGGGTGATCGCGCCCGGCATCATGATCAGCGCCGACGCGCTCTACCACCACGCCGCCAAGCTGCCGCGCGTCGACATCGTGCGGCCGAAGAACGTCATCGGCAAGAACACCGTCGCGTCGATGCAGGCCGGCCTGGTGTTCGGTTACGCCGGCCTGTGCGACGAGATCGTGACTCGCATGACCCGCGAGCTCGACTCCCCCACGCGGGTCGTGGCGACCGGCGGCCTCGCGCCGCTCATCGCCCGCGAGTCGCGCACCATGGAGGAGACCGACGAGATGCTGACCCTCTACGGGCTGCGTATCATCTACGAGCGAAATCGCTAGTGCCGCCGACGACTATCCGCCGATCCGCTTTCACCTGCAACTCCCCGACATTCCGAGGCCGGGGCACTTCGCGCTTGGTCGCCGGCGCGGATGCGGTAAGCTACCATGGCACGAGTAGCGGGGAGGGCCATGGAAGCAGGCAGTGGCCGAGTCCATTCGCTGACAGTGGAAGGGTTCCTCCGGCTGTCGGCCGACATCAACCTCCAGCTGCAGGCGCGGCACCTGAGCCGCCAGGCCCTGCTGCGGCTCGTGCTCGGCCGCGCCGAGGTGAAGCACCCGGCGCCGCTGCTGGAGGCCATCACCTACCTGCGTGACGGCTACGGCGACCGCCGCCGCAAGAACGGCCCGCTCGCCATCCTCCACCCGCTCCGCGTCGCTGCGCTCCTCTCCCACACCATGGAGCAGCCGACGATCCTCGACCTGCTCTCGGCGCTGCTCCACGACAAGGAGGAGGACCTGCGCGTCGAGGACGTGGGCGCCGAGGAGTTCGGCCGCCTGCAGAACGCGTTCGAGGTCATGCGGCAGAAGATCGACCAGGACCACCAGTGGTTCCTGGGCGAGCGGATGGCGATCCTGGCGCGCAAGCCGGGCCAGAGCTACTACGCGTACCTCGGGCAGATCGTCGGCAAGGCCCGCCAGATGGTCGACCTCCTGCATACCAAGCTGGCCGATCGCCTCGACAACACCTTCGACATCGCGGTGCAGGGGCGCGGCGTGCAGGAGCGGGGTTTCTTCGAGACCGTCTTCGGCGCGTTGTTCCTGCCGGGCTACCAGCTCCCGGTGCAGGAGTTCGAGCTGCCCCCCGACGAGGAGACCTGCGTCCTCCTGCTGTCGCAGCTCTTCAAGAACGCGGTCTTCATGAGCGTGCTGCGCATGGAGCAGCTCGACGACCTCGACGACACGACCGCCGGGCTGTTCACGGCGCTCGCCGACGTCAGCCGGGCGCAGGCGCAGTGGGTGGCGATGGAGGCGTTCCATACCTTCCTCCACGACCCGGCGGCGCGGCACCGGGTGCTCGAGGAGACGATGAAGTACTGCCACAGCGGCGGCATCGGCGCGGTCACCACGCGGGAGCGCGGCGGCTCGCTCGACGGCACCTTCCTCGACCGCTTCGCCGTGGCCGACGACCACGTGCGCAAGGTGCAGCTGGCCGCGGTCTACAAGGACCCCGAGCTGCTCGCCCGGCTCATGGTCCTGTTCGTGGCCATCTTCACCTGCTTCCTGGTCGACAGCGGCTACTACATCCGCGGCATCGACCCGAACGGGCTGAAGGCCGTCGGCTAGCGCGCCACCCCCCTCGAGCCGCAAGCCTCGAGCCACCGCTCGAGCCTCCGGCCTCCTTGACCCAATCCAGCGATTGCGCTAGTGATCCCCGGCCGCCTTGATCCGGCCGCGCGAGCCCAGAGCCGCGCGGCCTTCGCGGCTCCGGGCCACCGCAGCGGAGCCGGCCGCAGAGGACACCATGAAGAAGTACGACACGAAGGACATCCGCAACGTGGCGCTGGTCTCGCACGGTGGCGCCGGCAAGACCTCGCTGGCCGAAGCGTTCCTCTACGACGCCAAGGTGACCACCCGCCTGGGGAGCGTCGACGAGGGGAACTCGTCGCTCGACTGCGAGCCCGAGGAGATGAAGCGCAAGATCACGCTCTCGACCGCCCTCGCCTCGTTCGAGTGGAAGAAGGTCAAGGTCAACGTCCTCGACACGCCCGGTGACACCAACTTCTTCGTCGACACCCGCGCGGCCATGGCGGTCGCCGACGGCGCCGTCCTGGTGGTCTCCGCGCCCGACGGCGTGCAGGTCGGCACCGAGAAGGTGTGGCAGTACGCCGAGGAGCTGGCGCTGCCGCTGGCGGTCTTCGTCTCGAAGATGGACCGCGAGCGCGCCGACTTCGATGCCTGCCTCGCCGGTCTCATCAAGACGCTCTCACCGCATTGCGCGGCGCTCCAGCTCCCCATCGGCAAGGAAGCCGGCTTCGCCGGCGTCGTCGACGTGCTCGCGCAGAAGGCCTACCGGTTCACCGGGGACGGCCGTGAGGTCAAGATCGAGGACGTCCCCGCCGACCTGGCCGACGCCCTCAAGAAGGCGCGCGAGGCGCTGATCGAGCGCGTGGCCGAGTCCGACGACGCGCTGATGACCAAGTACCTGGAGACCTTCGAGCTCGCCGAGGAGGAGATCGCGACCGGCCTGCAGGCCGCCATCGGCATGCGCAAGCTCTTCCCGGTCCTGTGCGGCGCCGGCGCCCGCAACCTCGGCGCCCAGCCGCTGCTCGACCTCATCGCCAACGCGTTCCCGTCGCCGGCCACCTGCCCGCCCATGAAGGGGAAGGACGCCAAGGACGCCGACGCCGAGCGCAAGCCCGACGAGGCCGAGCCCCTCTCCGCCCAGGTCTTCAAGAGCATCGGCGCCGACATCGGCCGGTTGTCGCTGCTGCGAGTCTACTCGGGCAAGCTGGTCGCCGACGCCAACATCCTCAACTCGACGCGCGACGCCAAGGAGCGCGCGGGCTCGCTCTACGTCCTGGTCGGCAAGAAGCGCGAGACGATCCCCGAGGTCGCCGCCGGCGACCTCATCGCGCTGGCCAAGCTCAAGGACACCCGCACCGGCGACACGCTGTGCGACGAGAAGGCGCCGGTGAAGTTCCCCGAGCCGCAGGTGCCCAACCCGGTCATCTCCTTCGCGCTGAAGCCCAAGTCGAAGGGGGACGAGGACAAGGTCGCCACCAAGCTGAACGACATCCTGGCGGAGGACCCGGCCCTCAAGATCACCCGCGACCAGGCCTCGAAGGAGATCCTCCTCTCGGGCATGGGGCAGGGCCACGTCGAGGTGGCGGTGGAGAAGCTCAAGCGCCTGGGCGTCGAGGTCGACCTGCTGCCGCCCAAGGTGCCCTACCTCGAGTCGATCAAGGGGCGCATCAAGGGCGTCGAAGGGAAGCACAAGAAGCAGACCGGCGGCCGCGGCCAGTTCGGCGTCTGCTACCTCGACATGGAGCCCAACCCGCGCGGCACGGGCTTCGAGTTCGTCGACGCCATCTTCGGCGGCGCCATCCCGCGCCAGTTCATCCCGTCGGTCGAGAAGGGGATCCGCGACCGCATGAGCCGCGGCGTCGTCGCCGGCTTCCCGGTCGTCGACGTCAAGGTGACCCTGGTGGACGGCAAGTACCACGACGTCGACTCCGACTCGCGCTCGTTCGAGTTCGCCGGGTCGAAGGGCTTCCAGGCGGCGTTCAAGCAGTGCAAGCCCATCCTCCTCGAGCCGATCATGAAGCTCGAGATCACCTGCCCCGACGAGAACATGGGCGACATCATGGGCGACATCAACCAGAAGCGGGGACGCGTGCTGGGCATGGACGCGCGCGGCCGGAACCAGGTCATCATGGCCAACGTGCCCATGAGCGAGTGCCTGAAGTACGCCGCCGACCTGCGCTCCATGACCGCCGGCCGCGGCACCTTCACCATGGAGCAGTCGCACTACGACGAGTTGCCGTCGAACCTCGCCGAGAAGATCATGGCCGAGGCCAAGGTCGCCGAGGAAGAGGAGTAGCAGCCCGGCTACCCCTCGCGGGCCGAAATCGGGTAGCGTCTCCGTCATGCCGCTCGAGCTCAACCCCTTCTCCCCCGACGAGCTCTCGGAGCCCCTCAAGAAGATCCTGGGCCCCGGCGCGCCGCCGGCCATCAAGACGATGGCCGCCCGCGGCCTCGCCCCCTTGGGGCCGCACGACCTGGCCACCGCCCTCTTCCAGCTGTCGCTCGACGCCGACGAGACGCTCGCGGCGGTCGCGCAGAAGACCGCCGCCGGCCTGCCGGAGAGAGTGCTCCAGGCCGCGCTCGCCGAGGCGCTCGACGCGCGCGTGCTGCACTTCTTCGCCCGCTACGTGCACCAGCGGCCGCAGTTCGTGGAGCAGATCGTCTACAACCGCAACACCGCCGACGAGACCTTCGCCTACTTCGCCACGCAGTGCACCGAGCGCGAGCTGGAGATGATCGCGGCCGCCGAGGAGCGCTGCCTGCGCTGCCCCACGATCGTCGAGGCGCTCTACTTCAACGACCAGGCGCGCCAGTCGACCATCGACCGCCTGATCGATCTGTGCGTCCGCAACGGCGTCATGATCGACCGCATCCCGGCCTTCAAGGAGGCCGCGGCGGCCCTGGCCCTGGGCGCCGCGGCCCCGTCGCTCGCCGAGCAGGAGGCCGAGGACGACCTCTTCCGCGAGGCGGTCGACGCGGGCAGGGAGGAGGTGGTGGGGGTCGACGCCAGCACCGCCGATGAGACGGTGGCCAAGATCATCGGCGAGGGGGGGGAGGGGGCGCAGGCCGCCAAGGAGGAGGAGGAGAAGGTCGACCCGCGGCGGATGTCCATCGAGAAGATCCGCGAGCTGAAGCTCTCCACCAAGATCCGCCTCGCCACCGTGGGCTCGGCGTTCCACCGCGCGGTCCTCATCCGCGACTCGAACAAGCAGGTGGCGCTCGCGGCCGTGAAGTCGCCGGGCATCAGCGACATGGAGGTGGTGCGCTACGCGTCCAACCGCGCCCTCAACGAGGACGTGATCCGCTACATCGCCAACCACCGCGAGTTCCTGAAGAGCTACCAGGTGAAGCTCAACCTGGTGAACAACCCCAAGTGCCCGCTCCCCACGTCGATGCGGCTGCTCACCTACCTGCGCGAGGGCGACCTCAAGGCGCTCTCGCGCTCCAAGAGCGTGTCGGCCACGCTCGCGGGCACCGCCAAGAAGATCCTGCAGCAGAAAGCGAAGTGATGGCCGCGCCCGCCGTGCCCGATCCGCGCGGCCGCGCGCGGCGCCGCGCGCTCGTCGCGGCCGCCGTGCTGCTCGCGCTGTTCCTCCTGAACGGGGCCTGGATCGTGCGCAGCCTGCGCTCCCTCGGCGGCGGTGCCGCCGGCGCGGGGCGGCCGGCGCCGGCGTTCAGCGGCCCCACGCTCGTCGGCCCGCGCCTCGCGCTGGCCGATCTGCGCGGCCAGGTGGTGTTGCTGGACTTCTGGGCCACGTGGTGCGGCCCGTGCCTCGCCGAGATGCCGGCGCTCCGTCGTCTCGACGAGACTGCCGGTCCGCGCGGGCTGGCAGTGGTGGGGATCAACATCGAGGGCGCCGCGGCGCGCCGCGCCGTCGACGACGTGGTCCGCGAGGCCGGGCTGCGCTACCCGACCGTGCTCGACGAAGGGCAGATCCGGCAGCTGTACGGCGTGGGCGGGCTCCCGCACCTCGTGCTCATCGATCGAGAGGGGATCGTCCGGCGGGTGTTCCAGGGCGCGACCCCCGCGGCCGAGATGGCGCGGGCGGTCGAGGAAACGCTGACCATGGTCCCGAGACCCTGACATCCGGGTCAGTGGGTCAGATCTTTCCTACTGATTGCCTGAGACTTTCGCTTCCCTATCATGCGGTTAGCGTTGCCGCCGCTAGGGGATCGCCATGCATTCCCCAGTGTAGAGCTATGACCTGTTCGTCATGGTGGCCGGATCACGAGGCTGCGGTTCCCCGCGATTCCGCGCGGTTGCGGCTGCGCAGCGTCTGGCACACGTGGTGCAGCAGCAGGTTCTCCGGAAGGGTGAGCCGGCCGGCTCGAGCGCCGGCACGAGGCCCATCCCGGCAGACTCGGACGCGCAGGCGAGATGTACTGAACGCATCTCGTGTAGAACCGACCCAACGTAGGATCTGCAAAGGAGGGACAAGGCATGCGAGGCAGGATCTTCCTTTCCGTGCTGCTCGGGTTCTCGCTGCTCGCTCTCCCCGCGTTTGCCACCAGGTACCCGCGGGAGAGACCGGCGCGCGAGCATCCGGGCAAGCCTGATCGGCCCGGCCACGCGATGGAGCGCAGCCGACCGGGCGACGAACAGGCCCAGGTCACGCGGTCGCAGGATACCGCGCGATCCCAGAGCCGGGTGCAGGAGCGCGGCCGCACCGGGTCTCGACCGGGCCTTGCCATCGGCAAGCCCGGACAGAACAACAGCAACGGCTCCTCGCGCATGGTCTGCAACGAGGCCGACGAGTGCCACCTGGGCGCTGCCGGCGTCCGGGCCAATGTGGCCAAGGCGGCGGTTTCGCGCGCACCTGGCGACGGCGGCTTCGGCAAGATCAACAACGCGAAGGGCAAGTCGTTCCTCGGCAAGGCCGCGGCCTCGACCAGGACGTCCTTCAACGAGGCCGGCGAAGACCAAGGCATGAGCAAGAGCGCCGCCCAGGCCGTCATCTTCAAGGTGGCGCACTCGCGCGCGCCGGGCTTCAGCAGCAACCCGGACAAGATCAACAACGCGAAGGGCAAGAACCTGCTCGGTCGCGCCATGCCCTCGAGTCGGATGGCCTGCAACGAGGCCGACGAGTGCTCCATGGGCAACTCCGGCGCCAAGGCCGAGTGGCAGAAGTCGGAGCAGCGCTCGCGCCACCACTAGGAACGGCGGGAGCGGCCCTTCGCCACCGATAGTCCTCCGGACGGCGCGCCTGGCGCCGCCGGTCATCGTCTGCGCGCCCCGCAGTGACCCTTCCTGGCTGGCGCAGCCACTTCCCTTCGCCTCCGCACTGCCGGCGCGCCGACCCCCATCCACCGACTCCCGGCCACTTCGTACCGTTTCTTGGACCCCCGCACCCCGTGTGATAGCGTGGCCGCGTAGCCGGCGGCATCGACCTTGACGTCCCCATGAAGCGCGACCTGCGCGTTTTCTACGGCTACCGGCTGCTGGCGACCGCGTTCGTCTTCGTGCCGGTCGAGGTGCCCTACCTCCTCGGTCGCGGCCTCTCGTTCACGCGGATCCTGCTGCTCCAGTCGCTCTTCAGCGCCGTGGTGATCCTCTTCGAGGTCCCGACGGGCGCGCTGGCCGACCGCTGCGGCCGCAAGTGGGCGCTCGCGGCCGGCTCGCTGCTGACCGGCCTCGGGTCGCTCCTCTTCTGGCACGCACGCGGCCTGGCGGGCTTCGTCGTGGCGCAGGCGCTCCTGGCGGTCGGCATGACGCTCATCTCCGGCCCCGACTCGGCGTGGCTCTACGACCGGCTCGCCGCGCTGGGCGACGACGCACGCTACCGCGGCCGCGAGGGGACGGCCACGGCGATGAAGCACGTCGGCACGGCCCTCGCGTTCGCCGCCGGGGGCTTCCTCGGCCGCATCGACCTCGGGCTGCCCTACCTCGTCACCGGCTGCGTCAGCGTGGCCGCGGCCGGCGCCGCGCGCTGGCTCCGCGAGCCGCCGCGTGACCGCCGCGCCGCCGCCTGGCGCGGCTTCCTGCCGCACGTGGGCCGCGCCCTGCTCGCGTCGTTCACCCACGCGCGCCTGCGCTGGGCCATCCTCTACTCGGCGTTCATCTTCGTGCTCCTGCGGGTGAGCCTGTGGCTCTACC
>JACRCY010000373.1 GCA_016218785.1 Deltaproteobacteria bacterium | reverse complement strand
TCAGTCGATACGGCGGTACTTCTCGGGGAGCGCGCCGCAGATCGGGCACTTGGCGGTCGGCTTGCCGATCTCGATGTGGCCGCACACCGGGCAGAGGTAGATCTCGGCGCCCTCGAGATCCTTGCCCGACTCGATGGCCTTGAGCGCGGCGGTGTAAAGCTGCGCGTGGACCTCCTCGGCCTTCAGGGCGAACCCGAACATGATCTTGGCGCGGTGCCCCTCGGCGATGGCCTGCTCCAGCATCGGCGGGTACATCTTCGTGTGCTCGTAGGTCTCGCCGGCGACGGCGGCCTTCAGGTTCTCCTGCGTCGACCCCACGCCGCCCATGTTGGTGAAGTGGCCCAGGGCGTGGATCGTCTCGGCCTCGGCGGCGGCGCGGAAGAGCCGGGCGATGCTCGCGAAGCCCTCTTTCTCGGCCTTCTGCGCGAAGGCGAGGTACTTGCGGTTGGCCTGGCTCTCGCCGGCGAAGGCGGTGGCGAGGTTGTCGGCGGTCGTGGTCATGGGCCCCTCCGTGCGGCTGCGGGCGAAGTCTGGCCAACGCGGTGTGGTCTGTCAATGCGAACGCCGCGTCGCTGCCAAGGTCAGAAGAGCCCGAGCTGCCGCGGGACGGCGCGGCGACCATCGAGGAGCAGGTAGGGTGCTGCCAGCCGCACGGCCACGCCCGCGGCCCGCAGCGCGGACCGGCCGCGGAGCTTCTCGGCGCCCCGCAGCTCGAGCAGCCGCGCCGCCGTGCGCGGGCCGATGCCCGGGACGCGGAGCAGCTCCGCCACCGGGGCGGTGTTCACCTCCACCGGGAAGCGCTCGGGGTGCTGCTCGGCCCACGCGGTCTTGGGATCGCGGTCGCGCGCCAGCGCCCCCCCCTCGTCGAACGGGATCTCGCCCAGGGCGAAGCCGTACTTGCGCAGCAGGAAGTCCATCTGGTAGAGGCGGTGCTCGCGCAGCGGCGGGGTGGCGGGGCGGTGGGCGAGCGCGGTGCCCGGGACCGGCTGGAACGCCGAGTAGTAGACGCGCCGCAGCCGGAGGCGCCGGTAGAGCCAGTCGCTGGCGCGCGCTAGGTCGCGATCGGTCTCGTCGGCCGCCCCCACCACGAACTGCGTGGTCTGGCCGGCGCGGGCGAAGCGGCCGGCGGCCTCGGCCGCCGCCACCTGACGCATGGCCGCGAGGAGGTGCCGCTCGAGGTGCTTGGACGGCGCCACGCGCTGGAGGTGGAACGCGGTCGGCGCCTCGAGGTTCACCGACACGCGCGTGGCGAGCTGCATGGCGCGGTCGATCTGATCGGCGCCGCTGCCGGGGATGAGCTTGAGGTGCAGGTAGCCGCGAAACCCGCTACGGCGGACCAGCTCGGCGGTCGCCAGCATGCGGTCCATGGACCCGACGGCACCGCCACGGATGGCCGAGCTGAGGAACAGGCCGTCCACGCGCCCGGCCTGGCGCAGGTCGAAGAAGACGCGCGTCAGCTCCTCGGGCGTGAAGGAGGTCGCGTCCGCGACCCCGCCGTGCCCTTGCGCGCAGTACCGGCAGCCCCGGTCGCAGCGCCCCTCCTGCAGCACCTTGAGGAGCGGGATGCGCTCGCCCGACGGCAGCACCGCCGGGTAGATCCACCGGTCGTCCGCGCCGCGGCTCCGACCGGCGGTCGGGCCGCAGGCGCACGACAGGTCGTAGCGCGCGGCCTGTCCGAGCCGTTCGAGCTTGTCGAGAAGCGCCGGCGCGCTCCGCACGGCCACCGCCATGTGGGCATGATACTGAACAGACAATCAGGAGTCAATGAAAGCGCTTGCTCGGCGGTTGTCGACGCGGTGCCCCCGGGGCGACAGTGCCCCGGGGCGACTTGACCGACCCGGGCGCTGCGCCATATCCTGCCGAGGCGCCGCGCCGTGCGATGCGAGGGGAACGATGGCCCAGGGCAAGAGCGGACAGGAGCGACGCCGGCGACCGCGCGTGAAGATCGACGGCGGCGTGGTCGCCAAGGTCCAGACGGTGCTCCACGCGCCGGTCATCGATCTCTCGGTCACCGGCGCGTTGGTCGAGGTGGAGGAGGCGCTCCGGCCCGGGGCGCGGTGCACGGTGCGCATCCCCATCGCCGACAACGCGCCGCTCCGTCTCGGTGCCCGCGTGGTGCGCAGCACCCTGGTGTCGCTCGCGCGCCGGGGCGAGGGCGCGCGCGCGGCCCGCTACCAGGCCGCGGTCGAGTTCGTGGACGTGTCCGACGAGGACGCCGCCAGGCTGAGCGCCTACCTCGAGGGGCTCGATGGCGCGATCGCGGCGGAGATCTCCACCGAGCCCTCGACCAAGGCCTGAGCGCCGGCTACTCCAGGCGGTACTTCTTCAGCTTGTCGAGCAGCGTCACGCGCGAGATGCCCAGGCGCCGGGCGGTCTCGGAGCGGTTGCCGCTGGCGCCTTGTAGCGCCTCGGCCAGCAGGCCGCGCTCGAAGGCCTCCACGCGCTCCTTGAGCCCCAGGGCGGGCGCGCCGCCGGTCCCGGCCGCGTCGTCGAGCGGCACCTGCTCGATCACGCCTCCCGAGGAGAGCGCCACCAGCCGCTCGATGCGGTGCTGCAGCTCGCGCACGTGGCCCGGGTACGCGGCGGCGGCGAGCTGCGCCCGCAGCTCGGGGCCGAGCGCCACCGGGCCGAGGCCGAAACGGTCCGCGTAGCGCCGCAGGAAGTGGTCGATGAGGAGGGGCACGTCCTCGGGCCGCTCGCTGAGCGGCGGCACCCGGATCTCGACGACGTTGAGGCGGTCGTAGAGGTCGTCCCGAAACCGACCGGCCGCGACCTCGGCGCGCAGGTCGCGGTTGGTGGCGCAGATCAGGCGCACGTCGATCTCGACCTCGCGGTCCTCGCCGACCGGCCGCACGCGGCGCTCCTGCAGCGCGCGCAGCAGCTTCCCCTGCGTGGCGAGGTCGAGCTCGCCGACCTCGTCGAGGAGCAGGGTGCCGCCGTGCGCCTCGCGGAAGAGCCCCGGGCGGGCCTTGTGCGCGCCGGTGAAGGCGCCGCGGCTGTGGCCGAACAGCTCGGCCTCGGCCAGCTCGCGCGGCACGGCCGCGCAGTTGAAGCGCACGAAGGCCGCGGCGGCGCGCGCCGACGCCGCCACGAGGGCCTCGGCGATGCGCTCCTTGCCGGTGCCGCTCGACCCCTGGAGCAGCACGGTCACGTCGCGCGGCGCCACGCGGAAGACGAGCAGCGCCACCCGCCGCATGGCCTCGGAGGCGAACACCAGGTGGCGCGAGAGGAGCAGCTCGGCCCGCAGCTGCTCGTTCTCCTGGTCACGGCGCACCGAGGCCACGGCCCGCTCCACGATCTGGAGCACGGCGTCGGCGTCGAAGGGCTTGGTGAGGTAGTCGTAGGCGCCCAGCTTCATGGCCTCGACCGCGTGCCGCTCCGAGCCGTGCGCGGTGAGCACGACGGCCTTGGGCGGCGTCGGCACCTCGCCGAGGCGCCCGAGGAGCTTCATGCCGTCGAGCCGCGGCATGCGCAGGTCGGTGATCATCAGGTCGGCGTGCGTGGTGCGCAGGTAATCGAGCGCCGCCTCTCCGTCGGCGGCCTCGGCCACCTCCATGTCGCCGGCCTCGAGGATCTCGCGCAGCGTGTAGCGGACGCCCGCGTCGTCGTCGCAGACGAGGATCTTGGGCGTCACAACGCGTCCTCCGCGGCCGCCGCGGACTGGAGCGGCAGCGTCAGGGTGGCGACGCAGCCGCCGCCGGGCGCGTCGGCGAGCGTCAAGCGGCCGCCGTGCTGCGCCGCGATGGAGCGGGCCACCACGAGGCCGATCCCGGAGCCCCCCGGCTTGGTGGTGACCCCCGGCTGGAACAAGCGCTCGCGCACCGCCGGGGCGAGGCCCGGGCCGGTGTCGCGCACCGTGATCTCGGCCGCGCCGTCGCGGGTGGCCGCGGCGATGGTGATCGCGCCGCCGCCGGGGAGCGCCTCGAGCGCGTTGCGGACCAGGTTCAGGAGCGCCTGCTTGACCTTCTGCGGGTCGCACTCGACCTGCGGCCCGGCCGCGGCCGGGGCCCGCACCTCGACGCCGCGGGCGGCGGCCTCGGGCTCCGACAGCAGCGCCACGTGGTGGAGCAGGTCCCCCAGGTCGGTGCGCGCGACGGTCAGCCCCGAGAGCGGCCGCGCGAAGCCGCGGAACTCGTCGAGCACCTGCCCCATGCGCCCGATCTCGCGGAGCATGACCTCGAACCGCTCCTGGTCCTTGCTGCCGTGGGCGGCGCCGCGCGCGAGGAGCTGCGCGAGGCCCTGGATCGACGCCAGCGGGTTCTTGAGCTCGTGCGCCACGGTGCGGGCGACCGAGAGGAGCTCGCGGTTGCGGCTCTCGAGGGCCTCCAGGCTCTCGCGCCGCGCGCCGGCCACCTCCTGGAGCACGCGCTGGTAGGACGTGCGCATGCGCCAGCCGATGAGCGAGGTGACGGCCACCAGCAGGACGATGAGGCCCGCGCGGAACCAGACGTACACCGTCCGATCGGCGAACCCGTCGCCGAGGCCGAAGAACGCGGGCGTGGCGCGCGGCAACCAGTGGCCGAGGGCGCCGGCGGCGAAGAAGAGGGCGAAGAAGGCGGGCACCACCACCACCCCCACCACCCAGCGCGGCGCGCCGCCGAGCACGAGGCCCGTGATCAGCCCCAGCGGCACGTAGATCACCAGGAGCGGGCTCTCGATGCCGCCGGTGATGTAGATCATCGACGTCTGCATGATCAGCATCGCCACCAGGTTCAGCTGGATGGTGTACTGGCCGATCTGGCGCCGCCGCAGGCGCCGCAGCTCCACCACCGCGAGCAGGATCATGGCGGCCGTGGTGATGCCGATCCACGCGAGCTTCCACGGCACCGGGTCCCACAGGTAGAAGAGGCAGAAGACGAGCCCCATGAGCGGCGCGAGCGCGAAGCGCCCCCGGAAGATCTGCTCGACGAAGCGGTAGGTCTCCCGGCTCCAGGGGTCCATGACGGTCGGGATGCTCGTCGGGATGCTGGTCGGAAGGGAGTTGACGGCGGTCGTGGGAGCGCTCATGGAGCCCCTCGGCGTACGAAGTTCCGACAGGGGTGTCGGATCTCCTTACAGGGTAGGACAGGTTGGGGCCGGGCCACAAGGCCTGGGTGGCGGGCCGCCGAGGCCGAAGTCCGCGGAAAGTGGGGTGTCAGCGTGAGGGTCAGCATGGCCGATGGCCGTTGATTGCGAGGCTCGTGCCACCCCGGGCGTGGCATGGCGAGTGCAGCGGAGCCGGCAGGAGCCTGACGAGATCGCGTGGTGACCCGACGGGCTCAGCCGGGCGGGTTCCAGCGCGGGAGGGCGTGGGAACCCTCCGAGGGTTCCCACGCCGATGGAGGCCCGAGAGACATGAAACGCGTCGTCATCATCGTCGGAGTGCTGTGCGTCGTGCTCGCCGTGGCCCTGACCGTGCGGCTCCGGCAGCTGAACGCCTACCAGAGCGCGCCCGCCGGCGGCACCGGCACCATCGAGGGGACCGAGGTAAACATCACGGCGCGGATCGGCGCGCGCATCACCGCGGTCCACGTGCGCGAGGGGGACCAGGTGAAGTCCGGTCAGCTCCTGGTCGAGCTCGACTGCTCCGAGCCCGAGGCCCTGCTGGCGGAGGGGAGGGCGCGGGTGGCGAGCGCCGAGGCCAGCGTGCACGCGGCGCACGCGGCGGCCGCCTCGGCGGCCGGCTCCACCGTGGCGGCGCGGCGCGCCATCGCGGCGGTCCAGGCCGAGCAGGCGGCGGTCCAGGCCGAGCGCCAGAACGTCGACAAGGAGACCGAGCGCCTGGCCGCGTTGCATCGCACCGGCGCCATCACCACCTCGCAGCTCGAGCAGATCGAGACTCGCAAGGTGGGCGCGGCCGAGCGCGTGGTGGCAGTGAAGGCCAACCAGGACGTCGCCGTGGCCCGCGTCACCGTGGCCCAGCGTAGCCAGGTCGCGGCCATGGCGCAGACGGACGCGGCCCGCGCCCTGGTCGAGGCGGCGCGCGCGGCGGTCAAGCGCGCCGAGGTCGCGGTGCGCGAGTGCCGCCTCACGGCGCCGCGCGACGGCGTCGTGCTGACGCGCAGCTACGAGCCCGGCGAGGTGGTGCTGCCGGGCGCCAACCTCCTCGTCATCGTCGACCTGCGCGAGGTGAAGGCGACCTTCTACCTCCCCAACGCGGAGCTCGCCGCGGCCGCGCCCGGCAAGAAGGTGACGGTGCGCGCCGACGCCTACCCCGGCGCAGCCTTCGCCGGGACCATCAAGCACGTCGCGGCCAAGGCCGAGTTCACGCCCAAGAACGTGCAGACCCGCGAGGACCGCGACCGCCTGGTCTACGGCGTCGAGGTCACCATCCCCAACCCCGCCGGCAAGCTCAGGCCCGGGATGCCGGTGGAGGTCGAGATCGACGGGACCCGCAAGTGAGCGCCGCTGCCATGACCGGAGCCCCGGATGCCCCGCCCGCGGCCGGCGAGGTCGTGCTCGCCGCGCGCGGGCTCGCCCGCAGCTACGGCCCGGTCAAGGCGGTCACCGGCGTCGACCTCACGGTGCGCGGCCGCGAGATCTACGGCCTGGTGGGGCCCGACGGCGCCGGCAAGACCACCACCATCCGCATGCTCACCGGGCACATCGCTCGTGCCGCCGGCGCGGTGAGCATCCTGGGGCACGACCCGCTCGGGAACGGCGGCGCGGTGCGCGACGCCCTCGGCTACATGCCGCAGCAGTACAGCCTCTACGGCGACCTGACCGTCGACGAGAACCTCCGCTTCTTCGCCTCGATGTTCTGCCTGCCGCGCGACCTCTACCGCGAGCGCCGCGAGCAGCTCCTCGGCATCACGCGGCTCGCGCGCTTCACGGCCCGCCGCGCCGACGCCCTCTCGGGCGGCATGTACAAGAAGCTGGCGCTGGCCTGCGCGCTCCTGCACCGGCCGCGGCTGCTGGTGCTCGACGAGCCCACCAACGGCGTCGACCCGGTGTCGCGCCGCGAGTTCTGGGACCTCTTGGCCGAGTTCGTGGCCGACGGCATGGCGGTGTTGCTCTCCACCCCCTACATGGACGAGGCGGCGCGCTGTCACCGCGTCGGGCTGATCCACGCCGGCCGGCTGCTCCTCGAGGGGGAGCCGGCCGCGCCGCTGGCGGCGTCCGCGCACGGCGCCGTTCGCGTGGACGGCGGCGAGCGCGAGGCCGTGGCCGCGGCGCTGCAGGGGCACGCCCGGGTGCTGGCGCTGTCGCCGTCGGGGGCGCGCGTCCGGGTGGTGGTGGCGCGCGGCGGCGAGGATGAGGTGGCCGCCGTGCTCCAGCCGCTGGGCGCGCGCCTGCACGCCGTCAGCCCCGATTTCGAGGATCTGTTCCTGGCGCGGCTCCATGCCACGGGCGCGGTCCAGGAGTGGACCGCGCCAATGGCCGCGGGCGCGGTCCAGGATGGGACCACGCCAACGGAAGAGGCGTCGGCGTGAGCGGCCCGACCGGCGCCGGCCCCGTCATCGAGGTGCGGGATCTCACCAAGCGCTTCGGCGCCTTCACGGCCGTGGACCGGGTCGGCTTCGAGGTGCACGCCGGCGAGATCCTCGGCTACCTGGGCGCCAACGGCGCCGGCAAGTCGACCACCATCCGCATGCTGTGCGGGTTGCTGGCGCCCACGGCGGGGACGGCGCTCGTGGCCGGCGTCGACGTCAGCCGCCACCCGCAGAAGGTCAAGCGCCTCATCGGCTACATGTCGCAGCGGTTCTCGCTCTACCTCGACCTCTCGGCCGCCGAGAACCTCGATTTCTTCGGCGGCGCCCAGGGGCTCGCGGGCCGGCGGCTGCGCGCGCGCAGCCAGGCCGTGCTCGAGCAGGTCGGCCTCCTCGCGCACCGTGACACCCGCACCGGTGACCTGCCGGGCGGCTGGCGCCAGCGGCTGGCGCTGGCCTGCGCGATCCTGCACGAGCCCCACCTGCTGTTCCTGGACGAGCCCACCGCCGGCGTCGACCCGGTGTCGCGCCGCAGCTTCTGGCAGCTGGTGCGCGGCCTGGTCCGCGCGGGCACCACGGTGCTGGTGACCACGCACTACATGGACGAGGCCGAGTACTGCGATCGCGTGGGGCTGATGGTCGACGGCCGCCTGGCCGCGCTCGACACTCCGGCCGCCCTGAAGGCGCGCCTCGTGCCCGGGCGGCTCTTCGACGTGCACGGGCCCGCGGCCGGCAGCCGCGGGCGTCTCGCGGCGATCGCGGGCATCCAACACGTCGAGCCGTTCGGCGCCGGCTTCCATGTGCGCATGGCCGACCCCAGCGTGGGCGCGGGCGACCTCGCGGGGCGGCTCGACGCCGCCGGCTTCCCGGGCGCCGTCATCGACGATCTCGAGCCGTCGCTCGAGGAAGTCTTCCTCGAGGTGGTCGAGGGGTGGCCCGCCCCCGCCAACGCGCCGGAGGTCCCGGCGTGAGCCGCGGCTTCCTCATCCGCGTCGGGGCGCTCGCGCGCAAGGAGATCATCCACATCATCCGCGACGTCCGCGTCATCTACATGGCGCTCGGGCTGCCGGTGGTGATGCTGATCCTCTTCGGCTACGCGGTGTCGTTCGACCTCGACCGCCTGCCGTTCGCGCTGGTCGACCAGGACCGCACCCCGGCCTCCCGCCGGCTGGTCGAGGCCTTGACCGGGAGCGACTCCTTCACGGTGGCGGTGCGCCTCGATGATCCGCGGGCGGTGGAGCCGTACTTCCGCAGCAACCGGCTCAAGGTGGGGCTGGTGATCCCGCCGGGGTTCGGCCGCCGGCTCCAGCGCGGCGAGGTGGCCGAGGCGCAGCTGCTTCTCGACGGCGCCGACGGCACCACCACCAGCATCGCCCTCGGCTACGCCGCCGGCGTGGGCCAGGCCGAGACCCGCCGCCTGCTCGCGAAGACCGGCCTGCTCGGCGACCTCGGCCTGCGCGACCGGGTCCGCCTGCGCTTCAACCCGGGCATGAAATCGGCGCGCTTCATCGTGCCGGGGCTCATCGCCGCCATCCTCGCCATCATGGCGGTCCTGCTGACGGCGCTGACCGTCGCCCGCGAGTGGGAGCGCGGCAGCATGGAGCAGCTCTTCGCCACGCCGGTCCGGCGGGTGGAGGTCGTCGTCGGCAAGCTCTTGCCCTACGTGGCCATCGGCATGGTGCAGGTGTTGCTGGTGGTGGCCATGGGGAGCCTCGTCTTCGCGGTCCCGGTGACCGGCTCGCTCGGGTTGCTCTTCGGCGCGGCGCTGCTCTTCCTCCTGGGCATGCTCGGCCAGGGGGTGTTCATCAGCGTCGTCACCCGCAACCAGCAGGTGGCCACGCAGGTCGGCCTCCTGTCGTCGATGCTGCCGACGCTGCTCCTCTCGGGCTTCCTCACGCCGGTCGAGAACATGCCGCTGCTCCTCCGCGCCATCGCCGCGATCCTCCCGGCCCGCTACTTCATCCAGGTGCTGCGCGGCGTGATGCTGAAGGGGAACGGCCTCCGGGAGCTGTGGCCCGACCTGCTGGCGCTCCTCGCCTTCGCCCTGGCGATGGTCGCGATCTCGACGGCCCGCTTCAAGCGGAGGCTCGACTAGTGCCGCGCCGAAGAATCGCTGCAGCCGCGGCAGGAGTCGGCCGGCGCCATGACGCGCCAGGTGCCAGGTCGCGGGCGGCACTAGCAGATCCCCACGAGGGGGCTCTGCTCCCTCGCCCCGCCGGGCGAGGCCCGTCGGGGTCCCCACTCCCCCGCGGCGCCACTCGGCGCCGGCTCGCGCTTCGCGCTCCGCGGGCGACGAGCCTCCCAGGTCACGGGTGCGCGGGAACCGCGGAGAGGCACTAACATGTGGACCGCGCTGCTCGCCGTCGTGCGCAAGGAGTTCCGCCAGGCGTTCCGCGACAAGCGTATCGCCTTCATGCTCCTGGCCGCACCGGTCATCCAGATGACCATCCTCGGCTACGCCGTCGACCTCGAGGTCGACCGCATCCCGACGGTGATCTGCGACCAGGACCTCACCAGCCAGAGCCGCGACCTCGGGGCCGCCTTCGTCGCCGAGGGGACGTTTCGCCGCGTGGCGACGGTCCGCGATCCGGCGGCGGCGTCGCGTCTGCTGGAGCAGGGGACCGCGGCCGTGGCGCTGATGATCCCGGTGGGCTTCGCGCGCGACTACGCGCGGCAGATACCGATTGACGTCCAGGTGCTGGTCGACGGCACCGACCCCAATCGCGCCCAGGTGGCGATGAACGCGTCCGCGCAGTTCCTGGCGGAGCGCGCCGTGGGCGTGTCGCTGCAGCGCCTGAGCCAGGCCGTGGCAGCTGGAGGGGCGGTGCGCTCGCTCCCCCAGCAGCGGCTGACGCCGCGCATCCTGTACAACCCGCGCCTCAAGAGCGCCATCTTCATGGTGCCGGGCGTGGCGGTCACGGTCCTGCTGGTCATCACCACGATCGTGACGGCCATGGGCATCGCCCGCGAGCGCGAGCTCGGCACCATGGAGCAGATCATGGTGACGCCGCTCCGGCCCGCGGTCCTGCTGCTCGGCAAGTGCCTCCCCTTCGCCATCATCGGCCTGGTCGACGTGGGCACCCTGCTGGCCGTCGGCTCGTACCTCTTCGGCGTGCCGATCCGCGGCTCGCTGCTGGTGGTGGCGGCCTCGTCCATCCTGTTCCTCTTCTCGACCCTGGGTACCGGCATCTTCATCAGCACGGTCAGTCGCTCGCAGCAGCAGGCGATCCTGGGCGGCTTCTTCTTCCTCATGCCCGCCATCCTGCTGGGGGGCTTCATGACCCCGATCGAGAACATGCCGGCCTGGATCCGGCCGCTCACCTACCTCGACCCGGTGCGCTACTTCCTCGAGATCCTGCGCGGCTGCCTGCTGAAGGGGAGCGGGTTTGCGGATCTCTGGCGGCAGTTCCTCGCGCTCGCGCTGTTCGGCGTGTCGATCATGACCCTGAGCGTGCTCAGGTTCCGCAACCGGCTCGGGTAGCCCCGAGCCGGCTCGCTGGAGGAGGACCCCATGTCGTTCGGTTCACGCACCTTGGCCTTCGTTGCCACCTTCGTCCTCGTCGTTGGCGGCCGCGTCGGCCAGGCGGCGGCCGCGCCGCCCGCCGCGCCGCCCGCCGCGCCGGCGCCAACCGCGGAGGGCCGCCTCGAGGCC
>JACRCY010000372.1 GCA_016218785.1 Deltaproteobacteria bacterium | reverse complement strand
TCGCACGGGTCGCACGGCTCGCACGGGTCGCACGGCTCGCACGGCTCGCACGGGTCGCACGGGTCGCACGGGTCGCACGGCTCGCACGGCTCGCACGGCTCGCACGGCTCGTGGTAGCGGGGCTCCTCCTCACGCGTCGCCGCGTCGCAGATCCCCCTTGGGCTAGAAGACGATGACAGCTGCGGATACGACCGATCCCGTCACGCTCGATTTCCACACGGAGCTCTACGGTCGACAGGCCATCGACCAGGCCGTGGCCTCGTTCGCCGCACTAGGCGAGTTTCGAGTCGAGGTGGTGGGCCAGTACCTTCGCGTCACCATCCGGTCCGGTAGTGCGGCTGCGCTCCTCGGCCGCGAGTTTGCCAACCACGCGCTGAGCCTGGCCGTGGTCGGCGCCGCGGGCGACGAGCCCGACGGCGACAAGGCGTCCGGCGCCGTCGACGCGACGTGACCGCCGCGGCCTGACGCTTGCGGTCTTCGCCGTCACGCTAGACGGCCCACACCCGGCCGAGTACCCTCACTCCGGCAGACTCGTCCGGAACGTGACCCTGGGAGGCGCGTGCTTGAGGAGGCACGGATGAAGTGGCGAATGGGGCAGGGCGGCGGGGGCAGGTCCCATTTTCGCATGGCGAGCGAGCCGCCACCGTTCCTCGCCGTCATGGGGAGCTGCGACCTGCGTTGCGCCTGGTGCAACTACAAGGGCGCAGCGGTCGTCGGCTCCGCGGGGGAGGTCGAGCGTGTCGGGGACGAACTGGCGCGGTTGCGCGCCCTCGGGCACAAGCGCGTCGGATTCGGCGTCTGTCACACCGAGCCGACGCGCCACCCTGACCTGCGCGCGATCGTGCGGCTGGCGCGGCAGCTTGGTTTCGAGGAGATCACGCTCTCCACGAGCGGCGTCCTCCTCGCGGAGCGCGCGTACCTCCGCGACCTGCGCCACGAGGGGTTGTCGTGTGTCGGGCTGGCGGTGGTGGGGCTTGACTCCGAGCTGTCGGATCTACTCCTCGGATGCCCCGGGGCCGCGGCGGCCAAGCTCAGGGCCATCGAGAACTGCGTTTCAGAGGGGCTCCAGCTCTACGTGATGACGCTACTCCTGCGCCCGGCGCTGACCGACCTGCCCGCTGCGATCAAGGAGATCGGGAAGCTGCTCTCCCACTCGGCGGCGCTCCTGCACGGGATAGTGCCCGATGGGGTGCGGGGAACCCCGCTCACACGAGTCGCGGCGCTCTGGCCACGCTACGAGGAGGTGGCTTGGCTCCTGTCACGGCCCAAGTTGCTCCGGGGTTTCCTCGTGCACAGCTCCGACATGCCCGTCTGCGCTCGCCACCGCATCCCAGGGATGGCCGGTGCGCAGCTGGCCCGTCCCGATTCCGGGATCACCTTCGTGAAGCCCCCTCCCACGTGTGGGCGGTGCACTGACCACCCCGAGTGCCTCGGCGTGGAGTCCGGCTATCTTGCCGCACACGGGAGCGACTTCACGGTCGCCGGAGGCCCGCGAGAGCCTCCCCGGCCCGACATCGAAGCGCTGCGAGAGCTGCTGGCTCCGATCGTCACGGAGGACGCTGGCGGCCCCACGCCAGATGCCGGGTCCAGGAGCACGC
Source organism: Deltaproteobacteria bacterium (assembly GCA_016218785.1). Taxonomy (GTDB): domain Bacteria; phylum Myxococcota_A; class Polyangia; order JACRCY01; family JACRCY01; genus JACRCY01. Next base: position 2,937 of record JACRCY010000372.1, on the reverse strand, counting down.
CGGGTGACGCGGTCCTTCCCACGCCGGATGCCGAGCCCGAGAGCGCGCCGGCCGTACCGCGCGGAACGCCCGCCCCCGCCTGGCAGACGCGCGTGGTCAAGTTGCTGGACCACGCCCGAAAGGGGCAGGGCGCCCGGCTCGCCGGCTACTCCGTGCGGGAGCTGAACCTGGCTCCCGGGCAGGTCCTGCTCCGAATGGAATCCGCGGCCGACGCCATGGAGTTGTACCTCGAGCTGAGGGCCGACGCCGCACGGTACTTCAAGGCGGGTCGGCGCCTGGCCGTGTCGTACCTCCCGGCGACCCCGCCAGACACCCCGGCGAGGCTCCGACTGGTCGGAGCCCTGCTGCGGCTGCTCGACGGCCGCGTCTGACGGGGCACGTCCGCGGGTGAGGTGTGCCCGGCCCGACCGGGGGCGCCTCACGCCGGAATCAGCTCCAGCAGACGGACCATGCCCTTGATCGCCTGGGCCAGCCGCGGGGTCATGAGGTGTCCCGCGTGCCAGATGCCGAGGTTCCCGCTCCTGGCGTAGCAACGCTCGGTCTCGTCGACCTTCGCCAGGGTGACGCACGAGATCCCCTCGGGCTGGGCCTCATCCGGGAAGGTGAGCTCGAGCCTCGCGCCGGACCACCGGAGATCGATCCCCGTGCCGGAGAGCGCCTCTGCGATGCGGCGCAGGCGCGCCACGTCCGGGTCGTCGTGGTCCCACTCCGTCGACACCGCCGGCGGACTCGGCACCGGGGCGGCACTGTGGGCCCTGCCCGCGGCCGGAATCGCATCCTGCGGGGCGCGCTGGAAGTGGGCCGCCGCCGCCAGGTGGGCGAGCGCGAGCGATCGGGCTCTCGCCGCGCCCGCATCATCGGGGGCGAGCCCCTCGCGGAAGTAGCAGGTGTAGGTGCTGTCGCAGAGGAGCGGGGTGTCCTTGAGGGCCCTGGCGTTGTCGGCAATCAGCTCCGGCAGGTCTCCTCGCTCGACCCAGTTCAGCACGGCCCGCACGAGCCTGACGCCTCCGACGCGGAGGTCAGGCGAGCGCTCCCGACCCGAGACCTCGACGTAGCCCACGGCTGCGGCCTGCAACGCGGGGAGCGCGCACACGCCGCAGGGGCCGGTGGGGAACCCCCGGCGGGAAACCGCGCCGCCGGGATCGACGAGGAGACCCATGAGGTATCGGTATGCCCTCCAGTTCTCCTCCCACTGGGCAGCGAATCCAGGCGAGACGGGCGCATCCGCGCTGTGCTCGGCGCGCCACTCCGTCTGGCACATCGGCCCCCACGGCTGGTGCAGGCTCGGGCACTGGCCCTCCTCGAGCCCGCACCCGTCGTTCATGACGAGGACCTGGTAGTCCACGGGCACGTCGCCGCCGCACAGGCGCGCGATCTCCTGCGTCGAGAGGTACCGCGGCAGCACGACGCGCTGGATGCCGAGGTCGGCGAAGAACGCGGCGGCCTCGGAGTTGCGGCACATGGCCAGGCCGGAGAGGTGGAGGTCGAGGGGCAGGCCGGCTTGCCGGATGGCGAGGACGAGCGCGATGTCGGTCACGATCAGGGCGCGGGCGCCCGCCTCCACCAGGTCGCCAGCCAGCTCCACCAGGGACGGGATCAGCGGCGGGGAGTAGGCGTGCTCGTCGAGCGTGACGGCCACTGGGACGTCACTGGCCGCAGCGCGGGTCACGATGTCCGTGAGCTCGGCGAGGTCGCGGATGTTCGCCTCGGGCTCGGGGCGACGGTTCAGCCGGCCCTGGCTCGGCGCGCCCGCGAAGGCCTCGGGAACGACGCCGCAGTAGAGCTCGTCCGCCCCGGCCGCGATCAGCGGCTCGACTTCCTGCGGGGTCGCGAAGGCGGCGACGATCTTCATGGCTCGCCGCCGGACGCGGACCGGAGGAAGGTGCGCTCCGGATCCGTCTCGACGTCGTACACGCAGCGGGCGATGTCCGGCCGCGCCATCGCTGGCCCGGCCACGCCGTTGGCGGCGAAGAGCGTGTTCTCCCTGAGCAGGAGTGGCGCGCTGCAGCCTTCGTGGTGGAGCCGCGCGGTCAGGCCGCGGCACGGAGCGTCGCAGGGCTGATCGGGGCGGAACTTCTCCGCCAGCGGACGGCTCAGCCCGCTCAGGAGGCACAGGCTCCCGCTGGCCACGAGCGCGTAGGGGAGGTGCATCGCCAGGGCGATGGGGGACACGTCATCGGGCAGCCAGTCGGCCTCGACCAGATCGACTCCCCAGCGGGCGAGCAGATCCAGCACCTCCGGGGACATGGCTCCCGAGCGGGGGGGATCGCTGGTGCGGGGGTCCCGCCGGTGGCGCCGGAGGCAGCGTCCGAGGATGGGCCGCACCTTCGGCGCCGCGCGCCGGGCCAGGCGCAGCGTGCCCCAGTCGTTGGCCACGAGCTCCGCCTGCTCCGAGCCGGCCAGCGCGCGTAGCAGCACCTCGAGGCTGGGCAGGTCCGCGTCCGCCGCCGGCGGGGTTCGCAGCGTCACGGGGACGTGGCGTTCCTCGGCCAGGGCCACGACCGCGGCCCACTGCTCCCCGCTCGGGATCAGGTGCCGGCAGAGCTCCGCGCCCGCATAGAGCCTCCGGAACACCACCGGCTCGCCGTTCGCGAGGGTGGCCGACCAGCCGCCGTCGACGGGCCGGAGGTCGCCGGCGGCCTCGGCGGCCCCGATCTCCCGGACGCCCGCTGCAATGGCCCACGCGGGCTTCGAGGCCGCGTCCTGCCCGTGCAGTGAGAGGAGTTCGCTCACGCCCACGTCAGTATACCAATGGCGGCCGCGACGACAACGTGGCCGTCCATAACTCCGCTCTAAGCGTCGGCGGCCCCGTCGAGCCTCAGTCGAGGTCGCTTTCTCGCCCAACGGGCGAGATTCTCTGTTCGCGAGTTCTGGTCTGCGTTTCCTGTGCAGATGCTCGATCGTGGCTCGACTGGGGGCTCGACTGTGCGCCTCCCC
>JACRCY010000368.1 GCA_016218785.1 Deltaproteobacteria bacterium | reverse complement strand
TCGCCGCGGCCTGCACGCCGGGCGCCTACCAGTGCGCGGGCAACGTGCGGCAGCAGTGCACGAGCGACGGCTGCGGGTGGACGAACGTCCAGACGTGCGCCTGCGGGTGCAGCGGGGGCTCGTGCGTCGCCGGCGTCTGCACGCCGGGCGCCTACCAGTGCGCGGGCAATGTGCGGCAGCAGTGCGCGAGCGACGGCTGCGGCTGGACCAACGTCCAGACGTGCGGGTACCAGTGCAACCCGAGCATCGGCGCCTGCTGCGGCGCCCAGGACGAGGCGTGTTGCGGCTCGAGCACCTGCGCGGCACCACTCGTCTGCCTGAACGGGTCGAGCACGTGCGCTGCGGACACGACCCCCAAGACGACGTCGTACCGGTTCGTCAACCGGTGCAACAGCACCCACTGGCAGTCCATCGCCAATGCCTGCTACCCGGGCTCGTCGGGGCCGACGCAAGGCTGCGGTTCGTGCACCAACACCGCCGTGAACCCGGGCTGCAGCGCGAGCACCTGCTGGCAGCGGGAGATCGCCTTCACCACCTACCTCATCGGCCCGGTCCCCTACGGCAGTTTCAGCCAGGTGTTCCACTGCTTCCAAGGGGGATCGCCCTCCAACACGTATACCCGGGGCTCCTGCTCGTCCTACGGGGATCCGACGAGCATCGGCTGGATCGCCAACGCGCCAGTGGGCCTGTTCACGACGCCGGTCTGGCTCTGCTCCTGGACCCCGCCGGCCACCGGAGTGCCGAAGCAGTTCTTTACCCTGTCGAAGGCGGCCGAGTGCGCAGGCGCCGGCCGCTCGCTCGTCTACGAGGGGGCCTACGGCGACCCCTACGGGTACGTGCAACCGTGAGCCGGCCGGGAGCGGGCCGCCTAGGGCGCCACGGCCAGGCACGGTTGGCCAGGTCGCTGGCCTGGGCCCTCAGCGTCGCGGTTGCGCTGATCGTGCGCCGCAGACGGCGCGGCGATGCGGCCTACCTGACGCCGTGCTCGACCAAGGGCAGAACCGTCAGGCCCTGGTAGGGGGCGAAGTGACGCGGGTTGTTGGTGAGCAGGTGGGTCGTCCCGCACGCCAGCGCCGTGGCCACGAGGTAGGTATCGTGCACTGCCGGTCCGATGATGGCGTGGTCGGCGACGAGCTGCAACCAGAGCTCGAGTGCCGTCGGGGCCTCGGGGAGAACCTGGAAGAGGCTCGTGAACTTCCGGGCGTCCTCCACGGCGTCGCCCGGCGACCGGGGAATCGCGAGGACGTTGGGTCGCGTCACCACGGACACGTATTCGCGCAGAACTTGCCGCGTCACCACCAACTCGTGACCCGCCGCGCGCAGGCTCGCAAGTCGTTCCCGCGCCACGTCATGGAACGGCGACTCGCGGACCGAGGAGTACACGAGGACGTTCGTGTCAATCAGGCAGGGCACGGCCCGCTTCGTCCTGGTAGATCTCGTCCCGTCCCAGCGCGCCCCCGAGCCATGCCCCGCCCGAGAACGAGGGCAGGTCCAAGGGTTGAATCGGCCCGCCCGCCGGTGCGGGAGGAGGAGGGGGGGAGGAGGAGAGCAGCCGCACGAGCTCCCGGCGCTCCTCCGGCGAGAGTTGCTGCACGAACTCGTAGAGCCTCTGCGCGCTGCGACCCATGGCACACACCCGTCACTACGAGAATACCGCCGACCGGTCTGCCTGCCAAGGACGCCGGACGAGCGGAGGACAGATACTGCACGACGCCCACCCGGGCGCCCAGGAGGACTCGATGCACACGATCGGATGGTTGTCGGCTGTGTCGTTCCTGGCTGTTGGGTTGGCGGGCGGGCTGGGCTGCGGCCCAGCCGTGGTCGAGCCGGCGCGGTTCCGGCCGCCGGTGGTGCCGCGCGTCGAGGCGCCGCCGCCGGCGCCGGTGGCGGTGCCGCGGTTCGAGCGGGGGGACGTGCGGAGCCTCATCGCCACGCCGGTGAGCGAGGAAGTTGCGGGGCCGCGGCCGCTGCCCGACCTCAGCGGCCGGGGGCTCGGGCTCGCGCTGGCGACCTACGGAGCGCAACCGAGTGACGCGTGGGCCAGCGGGCTGACCCGCGCGTTCGCGCTCCGCCTGCTGCGGGCGGGCTACACGCGGGCCCTCGATGTCCGGGCGCTGCGGCCGGTCACGGCCACCCTGCAGGAGAAGGGACGCACGCTCGCGGGGACCCTCGACCGCATGCTGGTGCTCGAACGGTTCCCGCGGGTGGACTTCGTGCTCTACGGCCAGGAGCTCGCGGCCGAGCCGGTGACCGTCGAGCTGGCGCCGCCGGTGCCGAAGGCCGAGGCCGAGCTGGCGCGTTATCGCGAGGCCTACGCCGGGCACCAGCAGGCGATCGAGCGGGCGGTGGCGCCCATCGAGGCGGCCGCGGTGCGTTTTCGGATGCAGTGCCGGGCGGCCGTCCAGGCCTTCGACGCGGAGGCGGCCAAGGCCAAGGACCCGGCCCTGCGCGAGGAGAACGGCAAGCGGCGGGAGCAGGCCCAAGGCTACTGCAGTGACGGCGTTGTGCGGCTCGCGGGCCTCGGGCGGGCGCTGGCGGCCAAGTACCCCACGCCGGAGCGGCTCGAGGCCGAGGTGAAGCGGCTGCGCGCGCCCGTCCAGGTCGCGGCGCACGTGGTCCGGCTCGCGATCACCTTGTTCGACACGCACACGGGCGAGACCATCTTCGCGGCGAGCCTGTCCCGCCGCGACGTGGGACCGGCCGAGGCCCTCGAGGCCATCGTGGATCACCTGGCCCGGCGGCTGCTCGCCAACACCCGGCTCCCTGCGCCCGCGGCGCAGGTCGCCAGGGACGTTGCGGCGCCCGCGGTGCAGCCCGACGGGGGTGGCCGATGAGGCGCGGGTGGCTCGCGGTCGGGCTCGCCGGAGGGCTCCTCCTGGCCGGTCTCGTACTCGGCGCCTGCGGCCAGCCGCCCCGGCTCGTCTACCCCATGCCCCCCGACCTCGACGGCTTCCTGCCGCCACGGCCGCGGCCGCCCCGGGTCGAGACCGTGGAGCCGGCCGCGGCGCCGGCGGCCCCGGCGGGCGAGGTCGTGACCGTGCGGCTCCCGGACTTCCGCGATGCGACCCTCGGGCTCCTGCTGTTCCAGGGCGGCGTCGGCGGCAGCACGGCGATGGCGCCGCAGGCGCTCATGCAGCGGCTGCGGCTGCGGCTCACCTTCCGCTTGCTGGGGGCGGGCATGACCCGCTTCGTCGACCTGAGCCTGGTCGAGAGCGTGCGGGCGGGCGTGGCCGACCGCGGCGGGGCGCGGCTCGAGGGACCGCTCGACCCGATGCTGCTGCTCGCGCGGGTGGCGCGCGCCGACTACCTGCTGCGCGGCATCTCCGTGGAGGCTAAGGTGGTCGAGGAGCGGGTCCGCCTGCCCCGGCGGGTGGTGGCCGAGGACCTCGAGCGCTACCGGGCCGAGGAGCAGCGCTTCCGTGACCGCTGGAGCTCCGGAGTCGGCAACATGAACGACGCCCTGCGGGACTTCTACCGGCAATCCGAGCAGGCGCTCAAGGAGTTCCGGGCGGCGTGGGCCAAGACGCCGTGGTACACGCGCGCGGGCGCGGCGGTCGGCGCCGACGAACTGCGCCAGGCGGCGCAGGAGGGCAAGCTGCAGAAGGAGGTCGCGGCGGTCGAGGCGCGGGCGCGGGCGCTGCGCGCCGAGGGCGCGGCGGTGCTGCCGGCCGGTGAGGTCGAGAGCCGCGCCCGCGAGACCTTCGGCGAGCGCGTCGCCAAACGTCACCGGGTGGAATTGGCGCTGGTCCTGAACGACGTGGCCGCCGGCCAGACCGTGTGGGCCGGCGCGCTCGCCGGGGAGGCGCGTACCATCGAGGCCGCGGTCGACGCGCTGGTGCGGTCGCTGGTGCGCCGCTCGCGCCTGAAACCATCGCCCCCGGCGCCGGTCGCGGCGCGCTGACGCCGCCACGGATTCGGAAAGAAAGGAGGTCCGCATGGCCACCCGCTTCAGGTCGCTCGACGGACTCGGTGGGTTCCTTCATGCCGTGGGCATAGTGGTCGTGATCCTGGGCTCGTTGGTCGCGTCGGTCGGAGTGCTCGCGTTGGTGAATGCGATGGGTTCGAGCTCGTCGAGCCTGGCATTGGCCATCGGCGCTGCCGTGCCCACGCTGGGCATCGGCGGCGCAGTCGTTCTCTACGGCTTCTTCATCGCCGCGTTCGGCCAGGCCATGAAGTGCCTGGTGGCCATCGAGGAGAACACGCGCCTGGCCCTGGAGGGAGCGCAGGCGAGGCCGGCGCTGGCGGGGGGCGCGGGGGCCGCCAGCGCCGTTGCCGCGGCCGACGGCGGCGTCAAGTGCCCATACTGCCAGGCGGTCAACTACCAGAACCTCGAGCAGTGCTTCAAGTGCGGGAGGTCGCTGGTATCGATGTGAGCCACGCACCGACCCCGGACACGGCACTGGTGAGATGACCCGTCACCTTGCGCTGGGCCTGGCGGCCGCCCTGCTCGCTGCCTGTTGCGGCGGCGATTGGGACCGGGCCGGCGCACCACCCCTCGGCGCGGCCACAGGCGCCGCTTCGGCGCCGGTCGCGATCTCGCAGCCACGGGTGCCCTCAGGGGGCTCCTCGCCTCCAGCGTCGCGCGCTGCGGCCGCCGCGGCGGTCGCCCCGGTCACCCTGCCGACCCGGTTGCGCGACCTCGACTTCCGCAACGCCGCCTTGCCGCTGAAGCTCGGCGCCGCGGCGGTCCGGTTCACCGGCGGCGAGGCGGTGTGGGACGAGCAGCCGGTGCGGCTCGGCGGCGTGGCCTTCGGCGACCTCGACGGGGACGGGCGCGACGAGGCGGCCGTGAGGGTGGTCGCCGACATCACCAAGCGCACGATGGACCCGAGCCGCGGCGTGTGGCTGCTGGTCTACTCGGGCACGCCCACGGATCTGCGGCTGCGTGGGCGCCGCGAGCTCGGGCTCACCGGGCGCGACCGGGTCGACACGATCGAGATCGTCGCCGGCAAGCTGCTCGCGCGGGGGGAGGTCCGCGGGCCTGGCGACGGCTGTCTGCCCGGACACCGCCGCGAGATGATGCTGGCCTTGACCCGCAGGGGCCTGGTGGAGCGCGGCCGCCGCACCTGGGCGATGGGGGAGGAGCCGGCGCGCCTGGACCCGCCCGACATCCAGCGGGGCATGAAGGCGGTCGAGCCACAGGTCCGGGCGTGCGGCCGGCGTGGCGGCGGCCCCGCGGTGGTGCAGGTGAGCGTGACGGTCGACGGCCAGGGCCGGGTCGCGGAGGCGGACACTATCGGGAAGTTCGCGGGCACTCCGCTCGGGGACTGCGTCGCGGCGGCGGTGCGGCGTGCGCGGTTCCGGCGGACGGGCAGCACACCGACGAAGCTCACGTACCCGTTCATGGTGCCGTGATGCCGCAACGCCTGGTGGCCGTGGGAGTTTGTCGCGCGACGCTCTCGTGCGCCGGTCAGGCCGCGGTCCGCAGGCCGGCGTCGCCGCCGTGCGGCCTCCCGGAGGCGGCAGCGCGGCAGTGGGCGCGGCGGATCGTGGGGCAGGTTGACGCGCCGCCGGCCCCGTCGTATGGTTTCCCATATGAAGACCACGCTCGTCATTGCGGATGACGTCATGACCCGACTCCGGGAGGAGGCGGCGCGGCAGCGGCGAACCCTCTCCGAGATGGTGGAGGCCGCGCTGCGGTTGCTGCTTGCCAAGCGGCCGCGAGGCCGCAAGCTGCCGCCGTTGCCCACGTTCCGGGGCGGGCGGTTCCTCGTGGACGTCGCCGATCGCGATGCGTTGTACCGCGCCATGGAGGGCCGGTAGTGTTCGTCGTCGACACCAATGTGCTCCTGTACGCAGTCAACCAGGAGTGCGCCGAGCACCGGCGGTGCCACGCGCTCGTGGAACGCAGTCGGCGCCAGCAACTGCCGTGGTTCCTCACCTGGGGCGTGGTCTATGAGTTCCTGCGCGTCATCACGCACCCCAGCGCCGTCAGGCGGCCTTGGAGCGCCGCGCGCGCCTGGGCATTTGTCGAGGCCTTGCTGACCTCGCCCGGCATCGGGGTGCTGACCGCGACGCGCCGCCACGCCGCCGTCGCCAAGCAGACGATCAGTGAGGTGCCCGGTCTCGCCGGCAATCTGCTGCACGACGCGCATACCGCCATCCTGATGCGGGAGCACGGGATCCGGAGCATCTACACGCGCGACAGCGATTTCGAGCGCTTCCCATTCGTCGAAGTGCTCGACCCGCTGGTGAACACCTGAGTTGGAAGCCCGCGGCCACCGTCGCCTCGGCGCAGCGCACGGGGCTACCTCTCGGGGCAGTGGTCCATCTTGACCGCCGGTCTGTCCTCGGCGCAGTATCCCCCCGGAGGTCACGGGATGCTGCGACGGTGGGCGTTGGTGTGCGTGCTCGGGACGGCGGTGGCGGCGTGCGGGTCCGGGGGTCCTTCCTATCTCAGGGTGACGGTGACCTGCGACGATCCCCTCGTGGATCTCGCGCTCGTCGAGTCGCTCACGGTGCGCTGGACCCTCGACACGGTCCAGCCCCAGGTGGACGTGCCGGTGGGAGACGTGCTGCGGGACGGGTCGACCTCGTTCGTGTTGCAGATGCCCGGCGGCGTGACCGTCACCGGTCTCACGGCCGAGGGGACGGGGCCGGGCGGCGCCGTCCTCGCCACGGCCGCGGTGGACGCGGTCGAGGTGCCGGGGAGCGGCACGCGCGACGTGACGCTCGCCCTCGGCGCGCCGGCCGGGCCGCGGCCGCTGACGTGCACGGGCGGCGGCGCGCCCACGACGTTCCCGACCGTACGCGTGACGGACGCCCTGGAGCACTCCAAGGCCGAGTCGGTGACCTGGATGGGCACCGGCTGGGCCGTGAGCTTCGGCGACGCGCGCTTCAACGAGCCCGACAAGTCGCGCACCGATCCGATGCTCGCCCTACTGGCGCCCGACGGCACCAAGCTGGGCGACGAGGTGCGCGTGGACGACGGCTGGTGCTACGCCGCGGCTTCGCAGGTGGCGTGGACCGGGTCGCGGCTCGCCGTCGCCTGGTACGACTGCTCGCCCTCGCCCGAGGGCGACAACTACGACCTCATGTTTCGCGCCTTCGACGCGAGCGGCGCACCTCTCGGGCCGACCAAGGTCCTGACCCAGGCCGTGGCCCAGAACGAGAACTGGCGCACCGGGACGCTCCTGTGGGACGGGAGCCGGCTGGTGCTCGCCTCGGCCTACCTGCCCGGGGCCGGGCCCGATTGGCAGCTGGTGCTGTGGCTCCTCGACGAGGACGGCAACCTCGTCGACGAGCTCCGCCGCCTCGATAGCTCCGGGCCGGACGAGACGTTGCCCGCGCTGGCGTACTCCGGCAGCGGCTACGCGCTCGGCTTCAACGTCAAGGAGGGCGCCGCCTCCGTCGGACGCCTGCTGCTCCTGACGCCCGGCGGCCATGCCACCGGGGGCGTCTTCGACATCGGGGTGGGGAACGGCCTCAGCCTGGTGTGGGCGGGAGACCGCTACGTGGCGGGACAGGTCGACGCCACCGGCACCACGCCGCACCTCCGGCTCGTCTCCATCGGTGCCGACGGGTCGATCGGCCAGCCCCTGGTCCTGCCGCTGACCGACCTCGCGCTCGGCTTCGTGCCCCTCGCCTCGACCGGAAGCGACCTGGGAGCGCTGGTCACGTACCGGACCACCGAGTCCGTGGTCGGCGTCGCGCTCCAGCGGTACGCCGCCTGGCTCGCCCCGGTGGGGGGCGCGACCGTGGTCCGCGAGGAGGGTGCCGGGGCGGTGAGTCTGCTGGCCCTCGGCGCGAGCCCGACCGGCTACGGCCTCGCGTGGAGCGACGACTCCGCCGGCAACTGGGAGGTCTTCTTTGCCGCGGTGGGTTGCCCGTAGCGGCGCCCGGGCGGGGGCGCGCCCGTCGCACTCGACCTCCGTAGGGGGCGCGCGCCCCGCGCGCTAGCCCGCACTGAAACGATAGCCCACGCCGCGCACGGTCTCGAAGTGGCGCGGCTCGTCCGGCCGCTCCTCCAGCTTGAGCCGCAGACGCGCCACGAAGTTGTCCACGGTGCGGGGGGTGCCGAAGTGGTCCGGGCCCCACACCGCCTGCATCAGCTGCTCGCGCGAGAAGACGCGCCCCGGGTGGGTGACGAAGTGCAGCAGCAGGTCGAACTCCCGGGCGGTCAGCTCGACGGGGGCGCCGCGGACGGTGACGCGGCGCGCGGCCACGTCGAGCGCGACGCGGCCGAAGCCGGACGCGGCGGGGCTCGCCTGCTCGCGGCGGGCGCGGCGGAGCGCGGCCCGGATGCGGGCCAGGAGCTCCGCGAGGCCGAAGGGCTTGGGCAGGTAGTCGTCGGCTCCCAGCGAGAGGCCGAGGACCTTGTCCGCCTCGTGGTCCTTGGACGACAGGATCAGGATGCGCGTGTCGGGGTCGGACCCGCGGATCTCGCGCAGCACCTCGATGCCGTCGAGCTTCGGGAGCATGAGGTCGAGGACGATGAGATCGGGGTGGTGCTGTCGCCACAGCCGGAGCCCCTCCTCGCCGTCGTGCGCGCCCACGACCTCGTACCCCTCGAGCCGCAGGTTCATCTGCAGGCCGCGCTGGATGGCCGGGTCGTCTTCGATGATGAGGAGCTTCTCCGCCATCTCAGGTCCCCAGCGCCGGCAGGTGCAGGGTGAAGGTCGCGCCCCGGCCGGGCTCGCTCTCCAGCGTGACCCGTCCCTCGTGGCCGCGCACGATGTGCTCGACGATGGCGAGGCCGAGGCCCGTCCCCGGGATGCTCCGGCTGCGCTCGTCCTTGCCGCGGTAGAACTTCTCGAACACGCGCCGGTGCTCCGCCGGCGGGACGCCGGGCCCGTTGTCGCTCACGGCGATGGTCACCTCGTGGCGGGAGCGCTCGCAGCGCACGGCGATGTGCTTGTCGTCCCCCGAGTACTTGAGGGCGTTCTGCAGCAGGTTGAGCAGCGCCTCGATCATGGCGTCGAGATCGACGCTCACCCGCGGGAGATCGGCCGGTACCTCGACCGCCACGGCGGCGGGCGAGCTCTGCAGCTGCGGCTCCATGGCGGCGAGCGCCCCGTCGATGATCTCGCGCACCTCGTGTAGGGCCGGCTCGTAGAGGCGCTTGCCCGCCTCCATCTTCCCCCACTCGAGCAGGCGGTCGATCATCGCGGTCAAGCGGATGGTCTCGACCTGGATCGACTCGAGGCACTCCCGGGTGCTCGCCTCATCCCGGGCACGGCCCAGGAGCAGGGTGTCGGCGAACATGCGGATCCCGGTCAGCGGGGTGCGCAGGTCGTGCGACACCTTGTGCACGAAGTCGGTCTGGAGCCGGGCCAGGGTGGCGCTGCGGAAGAGGTAGATGAGCATGGTGGTGGTCCCCACCACCATGGTCGCCACCAGCCCCAGGATCAGGATGCCGAGGATGACGTCCTTGGGCCGGTGCCCGAGCGCCAGCACCAGCACCCCGACCGACAGCAGGCAGGCCGACGGCGCCACCACGAAGATGAAGATGAGCACCAGGACCCGCTTGAGCTGCGCGGAGATATGACGCTGCGGTGACATGACGGTGACGATCGCGCGCTAACAGTATTCCCATGAAAGTACTCTGCGTCTACCCTCCGTTTGACCCGTCCTACTGGGGCATGGAGTACTCGCGGCACATGGTCGCCAAGGCGGGGCAGCTGCCCCCCTTGGGCCTCCTCACGGTCGCGGCCCTGCTGCCGCGCGAGTGGGAGGTCCGCCTGTGCGACATGCAGGTGGAGCCGCTCCGGGACGCCGACCTCGAGTGGGCCGACGTGGTCTTCCTCTCGGGCATGCTGATCCAGCGCGAGGCGCTGCTCGGCGTGGCCCGGCGGGCGCGGGCCGTGGGCACGATCGTGGTGTGCGGCGGGCCCTACGCCTCGGCCCTGCCCGACGAGGTCGAGCCCGAGGTCGACTGCGTGGTGGTGGGCGAGGCCGAGGAGCTGATGGCGCCGCTGTGCGCGGCGCTGGCGGCCGGCCGCCACGCGCTCCCCCGGCGGCTCACGGCCCCGCGGCGGCCCGACGTCGCCCGCTCCCCGTTGCCGCGATTCGACCTGCTGGGCTCACGGCGCTACCACTCCATGGGCGTGCAGTGGAGCCG
>JACRCY010000369.1 GCA_016218785.1 Deltaproteobacteria bacterium | reverse complement strand
GCTACGTCTTGATCTTCCCGCCCCTGCTGCTGGTCCGAGTCGGCCCGCTCCCTAAACGGCTCGCTGAGCACCTCCCGCTCAAGGTCGACCGGAAGGGGGGTCACGATGTCCCGGCTCATTACAGCGAGCGGGTACGGGGTCACGGTGCGCCGCCGTACCCCCGACGGGCCCGGGCTCCGCGCGCGGCCGCGCGGCTACCCGGCTCGCTCGATCGTGGCACACCACGCCCGGGCGCCGCCCGGGTGGATGCGCGTCACGAACCGCGCCGGTTCGATGCGCCGCACCCGCCACCCGGGGGCGAAGGCCCCCCGCACTTCGTCCCGCCGCACCCGGCGCGGCCCCTCGTCCCCCGGCTGCTCGTCGCTGAAGCAGAGCACGTGGTAGAGGCCGCCGGGCCGGAGGGCTCGGGCCAGGCTCGGCACGTAGAGCGCCCGCTCCCGGTCGCAGAGCGCATGGACCAGGCCCGAGTCGATGATCGTGTCGAAGGTCAGCCCCAGCGCCTCGAGGCGCAGGGCGTCGCCGAGGAGGAAGCGCCCCGCCGGCAGCCCGCGCGCCGCGGCCTTGGCGCGGGCCTGGCCGATGGCAGGGAGCGCCACGTCGAGCCCCCAGACCGCGCGCCCCTGCGCCGCGAGGTAGAGGGCGTTCTCGCCGGTGCCGCAGCCCGCGTCGAGCACGGTGCCGCGGATCTCCCCGGCCTCGTGGCGCGCCACGAAGGCCGGCTGGGGCTGCGGCACGTCCCACGACGGCGGCCGCTCGTAGAGCGACTCGAAGCGCAGGCGCGCGTCCTCGGCGAGGGCCGTTGCATCGAGGTGGTCGCGCGAGTCGGCGGGCACGGAGGCGCCCTGGGGGACGACGGCGACGAACCGGCGCCAAGTCACGGGCTGCCCTCGGGTGGGCGGCAATGGTAGCGCTCCTCGAGCTTGGGCGCGATCCAGCGAGTGAAGGCGGCGACCTCGGGCTGGATGAACCTGAGCCAGTCGGCGATGAACTCGCACGGCGCCCCCGGCGACAAGGCGGCGGGCCCCGCGATGACTCGCTCCGCCGGTGGGAGCGCCTCGACCTTCTCGATCGGCGTCCAGTCGATGGCCTTGGGGAAGCTCCGCTCGATGTGCCGCTCCACCATGCGGTGCCACGCGGCCTCGGTGATGCGTCGCTGGTGCAGCAGCGCCGTCCCGTAGCCGCTCTGCGTCGCATGCGCGCGCGGCTCCACCTTCACGGCGTAGGTCCACAGCGCGCTGTCGCTGCGCCAGGCGCGCCCGACGCGCCAGCTCTGCGCGGCGAGCAGCGCCCCGGCCACGCCGAGCGCCAGCGCGGCGCGGCGGGGCGTCACGCGCCGAAGGACGACCGCGGCGAGGATGGCGCAGCTGGCCATGCTCGCCGGGTACAGCAGTCGCTCGGCGAGCTCGGTCACCACCGGGACGACGAGGCTCGACTGCAGCAGCACCGGGCCGAACAGCAGCACGACCGTCAGGACGGCCGCGCGATCACGCTGGCGGACGGCCTGCGCGAACGCGATGACGCCGGCGGCCACGAACAACGCCCCCGGGATCGCGTAGGGGAGCAGGGTCGACGGGGCGAGGTCGACGGCCGCGTAGTGGTGCAACGGCGCGAGGCCCACCGGCACGAAGCACATCGCGAGCCCGCGCCCCACGATGTAGAGGCCGTGCAGGAGGCGGCCGAGCGGGCCCGCGACCTGGGCCAGGTTGTTGACGCCGCTGACGGCGTCCGCGTGACGAGGCAGCGCGAGCTGCAGGACGACGACGGCGGCCGTGACCAGGACCGCCGGGGCGACGAGCGCGAGGCGGCGCGCGCGCGTGCCGCCGTCCAGCGCCAGCACCACGGCGACCCCGACGCCGAAGACCACCGCCGATTCCTTGACGAGGCAGGCGACCGCGATGCAGCCGGCCGCGCCCGTCGCGCGCCACGCCGAGGTGCCGGTGACGACCAGCCAGAGCGCCGCGAGCCCGAGGACCGCCGCCAGGAGGTCCGCGGATGCGACGATGCTGCCGATCGCCTCCGCGTGGACGCCGTGCGCCGCGAACAGCATGGCCGCCGCCCAGCCCACGCTGTCCCCGGCCAGGCGCCGGGCCACGGAGTAGAGCATCCACGCGGCGGCGAGGTGGCCGAGCAGATTGAGCAGCCGGAAGGGGAACGGCGAGCCCGGCCACGCCGCGGCGACCGCACGCCATACGAGCGGCGTGAGCGGACGGTACGACCGGACGCCCTCGCTCAGCGGCGTTCCCCAGAAGTCCCGACGGAACGCGGCGGCGGCGGGAACGGCGCCGGTGACCACGGGGTTCCGGCGGACGGCGCGCTCGTCGTCCACCATGAAGCCGCCATCCAGGGAGATGGCGCCGCCGGCTGTGGCCAGCGCGATCAGCGCGAGCCCGCGGAGCGCGCGCGTCTTGGTGTCGGTCGTCCGGTCAGGTCCGTCCGCGTCAGGCACAGGGCACGCGCGCCGATTGTATCAGCGGCACGGGCGTCGGCCAGGCGGCAGCCTGCCGGCGCGGCGGACGCGCGCGCCAGCTACTCGGCGATCACCGAGTAGAAGAGGTCCGCCAGCGCGGCGTGCCCCGCGGCGTTGGGGTGAATGCAGGTCGCGTCGAGCCACATCTCCTGGCCGGGACCACGGTAGCAGGGCCCGGTGGGGTCGTCGCGCTTGTAGCCGTGGCCGCAGAAGTGCTCCAACATGAAGATCATGTCGGCCCCGTGGTCCACGGCGATCTTCAGGTATTGCTCGGCGATCCACACCGCGATGTCCACCTGAGCCTGGTGGTCGGTCCACGGCTGGATGCCCGCGAGCGCGGCCCCGGGGCAGGCGTTCACGTCGCCGGTACCGTCGGAGAACTCGTGCAGGTTGGCGAACACGACGTCGACGCCGCCGTCGTGCTGGGCCACGGGCGCGTCGTCCCGGGCGGCGGCGTCGGCCGGCGTCGCCGCGTCGTCGCCGGAGCCCGCGGGCGTGCCCGTCGAGCACGCGGCCAGCCCGCACAGGACCAATCCCAACGTGACTTTCATCCCCACCACCGGACCAGCGTGCACCTGCCGGTACGCGGCGTCGAGACCACCCCTCGGGTGACGCCTCGGGTGACGCAGGGCTATCGAGTTCTCGTTTCCCGGATCATCTCGATCACTTGAGCGTTCTCCCGACGAGCATTCGGTGCCGTCGTGAGAATAGCCCTCGACGGAGCGCGTTTTCGCCCTTCGCCGCGTCGCGCCGAGCCCATCGCGAAAAGCTGATCCATTTCGATCCCTTGGGGCCTGCCGGTTGGAACTCGATGGCCCTGTCCAGCCCCTCGCCGAGTTGATTGAGCGTCCGTCGGTAGATCCCCCTTGATCCAGGACGCCGACCGATGGTATGAACGCCTCAATCTGTGCCGCCCCAGCCGGGGTCGGGAGGAAGGTGAAATCATGGTTGTGTTCTCGGACGAGGTCCTGGAGGAGACGCCGGCGAAGGCGACGACGCTCCTCCTGGCCACCAACGCGGTACCGATCATCCGTACCGCGTACGAAAGGGCCGGCATCACGGC
>JACRCY010000045.1 GCA_016218785.1 Deltaproteobacteria bacterium | reverse complement strand
GACCTCGATGCCGGTGCCCCCCGGATCCTAGCCCGTTTCATCCGACGCGGGTCGGCAACGCCGGTGTAGAACTGATTCCGACGCCAACCGATCGCTGATTCCACGCCCAGCCGATCACCGATTCCAAGGTCAACCGATCACTCATTCCGAGGCGAATCGATCACCGATTCCGAGCGCTGGCGATCACCCTTGAGTGGGGGGGGTAAACGGCCCGATCGAGTGGGGGGCAAATCGGCAGCGGCGGTTTGGCTGCGCCAACGGAGTGGTGCTACGGCCTCGGCCGGGCATGAGCCCGGAGGAGGCCTGATGACTACGAAGAGGCTTGAGATGAGAAGGATTCGAGAGATGCTGCGACTGAGGCTGGAGCAGGGGCTGAGCCAGCGGGAGGTCGCGAGGTCGGTGGGGGTGTCCCCGTCGACGGTGTGGGACCTGCTGACGCGGATGAAGGCCGCGAGGCTCACGTGGCCGCTGGACGCCGGACTGGACGACGCGGCCCTCGAGGCACGGTTGTACCCGCCGGAGCCGCCCGCGCCCGGGGCGCTGGCGATGCCAGACCTGGCCTACGTGCACCACGAGCTCCGTCGGAAGGGAGTGACGCTGCAACTGCTGTGGCAGGAGTACAAGGCGACGCATCTCGACAACGGGTACCAGTACAGCCGCTTCTGCGGGCTGTACGAGGCTTACGAGAAGAAGCTCGACGTGGTGATGCGTCAGGTCCACCGGGCCGGGGAGAAGGCGTTCGTGGACTGGTCGGGGGACGGGGTCGCGATCACGGACCCGGCGACTGGCAACGAGCAGCAGGCCGAGCTCTTCGTCGCGGTGCTCGGGGCGAGCAACTACACGTACGCCGAGGCCGCGCCGTCGCAGGAGTTGCGCCAATGGATCCAGGTCCATGTCCACGCGTACGAGTACTTCCAGGGGGTCCCTGCCCTGACCATCCCCGACAACACGAAGACCGCGGTGGAGAAGCCGTGCCGGTACGACCCGACGATGCAAGCGACATACCAGGAGATGGCGGCGCACTACGGGACCGCGATCCTGCCCGCCCGGGCGAGGAAGCCCAGGGACAAGGCGAAGGTGGAGGTCGGCGTGCTGATCGCCCAGCGTTGGATCCTCGCTGCGCTTCGCAACCACCGCTTCTTCAGCGTGGCCGAGGCCAACGAGGCGATCTGGCGGAAGCTCGACGAGATGAACGACAAGCCCTTCGAGAAGGTGGCCGGGACGCGGAGGGTGCTCTTCGAGACCATCGACCGGCCCGCGCTGAAGCCGCTGCCCTCGACGAGGTACGAGTTTGGGGAGTGGTCGCGGCCCAAGGTGAACGTGGACTACCACATAGACGTGGACAAGCACTTCTACAGCGTGCCGTTCCAGCTCATACACGAGCACGTGGACGCGCGCCGGACGGCGACCACGGTCGAGGTCTTCTTCAAGGGCAGGCGGGTCTGCACGCACGAGCGGAGCTACGGGCCGGGCTTCACGACGGTCAAGGAGCACATGCCCAAGGGGCACCAGCAGCACCTGGAGTGGACACCGACGCGGATCCTGAGCTGGGCCGCGGACACCGGCCCGAACACGGCGAGGCTCGCGGAGAAGATCATGGCCGTGCGGGCCCACCCCGAGCAGGGCTACAGGGCGTGCCTGGGCATCCTGCGGCTCGGCAAGGGATATGGCCGCGAGCGCCTGGAGGCCGCATGCGCACGGGCGCTCGTGCTGGGCGCATACGGCTACCGCAACGTCGAGTCGATCCTGAAGTCGGGCGCGGATCGCCTTCCGCTGCCCGGCCAGGCTGGCGAGAGCGAGGCAGCCAGTGCGCCCATCGAGCACGGCAACATCCGGGGACCTGGCTACTACCATTGAGGAGACGACCATGCTGAACGAGGAAACCTACAACAAGCTCATAGCCTTGCAGCTCCACGGCCTGGCCGCGGCCTTCAAGGCGTACCTGGACCAGACCCACGGCCGCGACGAACTGGCCTTCGAGGAGCGTTTCGGGATCTTCGTGGACCGCGAGTGGACCGAGCGCCAGCAGCGCCGCCTGGCGAACCGCCTGAAGAGCGCGAAGCTGCGCGAGCCCGCGTGCATGGAGGACGTGAACTACCGGCACCCCCGCGGCCTGGACCGCTCCGTGATGCAGCGGCTCGCGACGTGCGGTTGGGTCAAGGGCCACGAGGCGGTCATCATCACGGGCGCGACCGGCCTCGGGAAGACGTGGCTCGCGTGCGCCCTGGCCCACCAGGCGTGCCGCGAGGGCTACGTCGCCACCTATACCAGGGTGCCGCGCCTGCTCCACTCCCTAGGCCTCGCGCGCGCCGACGGGTCGTACGTGCGCGAGCTGGCACGGCTCGCCAAGGCGGACGTGCTCATCCTGGACGACTGGGCGCTCGCCCCCATGGGCGAGGTCGAGCGCCGCGACATGCTGGAGGTCCTCGAGGACCGGCACGGCCTGCGCTCGACCATCGTCACCAGCCAGGTCCCGGTGGCCAAGTGGCACGACGCAATCGGCGACCCGACCATCGCGGACGCCATCCTCGACCGCCTCGTGCACCGGGCTCACCGGCTCGAGATGACAGGGCCGTCTCTCAGGAAGGCGCCCAGGAAAGGAGGCACGGATGAGTAGTCGTTCCTTAGCCTCCATGGCGCAGGGGAGCAGGCCGCCGAGCTACGCTGCCGCTCCGCTACCAAGGGCACCTCCCCCCATAATGTTGGGGGGGAGATCATTGACATCGGTGTCCCATAGTGGCATCAAGAAGGCGCGGCGTCGCTTCGCTCCGGCCGGAGTGATCGGCATCCTTCGGAACGAGTGATCGGCTGGCGTCGGAATCTTTTGATCGCCTGGGCTTGGAATCGGTGATCGGCTGACCTTGGAACAGGTGATCGATTCCGTTGGAATACACAGGCACGCGTCCGCGAACGACGCGAAGACCGCCTCCTCCAGGAATTCCGTCCAGATGGTCTGCCAGAATCGCTCGATCTTCCCGAGCGTCATCGGGTGGTGCGGGGCCGATCGCGAGTGGTCGATCCCCTCGCGCGCCAGGACCTTCTGGAAGCGCGACTTCCCGCGCCAATTCACGAACTGCCTGCCGTTATCCGACAGGATCTCGCGAGGCGCGCCCCACTGCCCGATCGCGCCCTTCACCACCTCCAGTACCGCCTCTGCCGTCTGCTGCCGGAACAGGCCCCACCCCACGATGTAGCGCGAATGGTCGTCGATGACCCCGATTAGGTACACCGGGAAGAGCCGCTTCAGCGTAAAGGTGAAGATGTCGATCTGCCACATCGCGTTCGGCACGGGGCGCTCGAAGCGGCGCACCTGCGGCGGTCGCCGGTGCGGCTCGGGGGGAGGGTTGCCGAGGCCGGCTTCGTTGACCACCTGGCGCACCGTCTCGGCGCTGACCTCGATGCCTTCCTCGCGGCGCAACTCGTCGCGGATGCGCCGCACCCCAGCCTCCGGCTCGGTCTTGCGGCGCTCGACTATCCGGGCCTCGATGGCCGCGCATCGCTTCCGCACGGCCACCGTCGAGGGCTTGTGCACGAACGCGTCCACGCCCCCCTTGTCATGCCGCTTCTTCCAGTCGCCGATCGTGTGCTCGTGCACCCCGACCAGCTCGGCCACCTCCTCGTGCGTCAGCCCCGATGCCAACGCCTTCATCGCCAGGAGCTTCACCT
>JACRCY010000366.1 GCA_016218785.1 Deltaproteobacteria bacterium | reverse complement strand
GCTCCTCGGCCGTCTGCTCGGCGACATCGAGACCATCGTCACCACCAACGAGAAGGAGGCGCTGCTCGTCGAGGACACCCTGGTCAAGCAGCACCGCCCGCGCTTCAACGTGAAGCTGCGCGACGACAAGAACTACCTGGTGCTGCGCCTCGACCCGCGCGCCCGCTACCCGCGGCTGGAGCTCCAGCGCCGCATCCGCGAGGACGGCGCCCGGTACTTCGGGCCGTACTACCCGGCGCGGGCCGCGCGCGCCACGCTCAAGGCCGCCAACAAGCACTTCGGGCTGCGCAGCTGCACCGACCGCATGCTCACCAGCCGCACCCGGCCGTGCCTGCAGTTCCAGATCGGCTGGTGCCCGGCGCCGTGCGTGCAGGAGGTCGCGGACTACGCCGACCGCGTCCGCGACGTCACCCTCTTCCTCGAGGGGCGGAGCGCGGAGCTGACCCAGCGGCTGCAGACGCGGATGCAGGCGGCGGCCGCGGCGGAGGAGTTCGAGCGCGCCGCGGCGCTGCGGGACCGGCTCGCCGCGGTCGAGGTCGCGCTCACCCAGCAGCGGGTCGTCGCGGCGACCCTGGTGGATCAGGACGTGGTCGGCTACCACCGCGAGGGGGACGTGGTGGAGGTCGCCTTCCTCCGCGTGCGGCAGGGGCGTCTCACCGGCCAGCAGCGCTTCTCCTTCGCCGGGCAGGAGTTCCCCGACGACGAGATCCTGTCGTCGTTCTTGAGCCTGTACTACCACCGCGAGGGCACGGTCCCCGACGAGGTGCTGCTGCCGCTGCCCTTCGAGGGCGCGGCCGCGCTCGCCGAGTGGCTGGCCGAGCGGGCCGGGCACCGCGTCGAGGTCCTCTGCCCGCAGCGGGGCCCGCGCCACGACCTCGTGGGCTTGGCCAACACCAACGCCCGGGCCTTCTTCGCCACCTGTCGCGATCCCGCGGTCGACGCGCAGGAGGCGCTCGCCAAGCTGCAGCGGCGGCTGCGCCTCTCGCGCCTGCCGCGGCGCATCGAGTGCTTCGACATCTCCACCATGCAAGGCGTGGCCACCGTCGGCTCGAGGGTGGTGCTGGTCGACGGCCAGCCCGCCAAGAACCAGTACCGGCGCTTCCAGGTCCGCACGGTCAACGAGCACGCCGACGACTACGCCGCGCTCTACGAAGTGCTGTCGCGCCGCCTGCGCCGGGCCCGCGACGCCCGGGAAGGCGACCCATGGGCCCTCCCGGATCTGCTGGTCGTCGACGGTGGCAAGGGGCAGCTCTCGACCGCGCTCATGGCCCTGCGCGACGCCGGCCTGGAGCTCGGCAAGATCGAGATGGACCTCATCGGTCTCGCCAAGGAGGTGCACGAGGCGCCCGCCGGCGCGGCGCCCGGTACCGCGCGTGACCTCCCCGACCGCGTCTACCTGCCGCGCGTCAAGGATCCGCTCCAGCTCCGCCCCGGGAGCGCGGAGCTGCTGCTCCTCAGGCGCGTGCGCGACGAGTCGCACCGCTTCGCCATCGCCTACCACCGCAAGCTGCGCGGCCGCCGCGCGCTGCGCTCGGCGCTCGCGGAGATCCCCGGCGTCGGGCCCAAGCGCCGCCGCGAGCTGCTCCGCCACTTCGGCAGCGTGCGGGCCCTGCGCGCGGCCACCCGCGACGAGATCGCCGCGGCGCCGGGCATGTCGCGGCCGGCGGCCGAAGCCGTCTTCAACTTTCTGCGGGCGGTCGGCAACGCGCGCGAGTAACGCGCGGTAGGGGAGTCAGGCCGGCATCCGCCGGCCACCCCCCGGCTCGTCGGGCTTGGCCCGACGGGGGACGGGAACGCCCCCCCCTGGATCGACCCGGCTACTCGGTTATCTCGGGCAGCTCCGAGATGTTGGGCATCAGGATGATCTCGATGCGCCGGTTCTGGGCGCGCCCCTCGTCGGTGGAGTTGTCGCCGACGCTGTCGAACTCGGAGTAGCCCGCGGCCCCCAGGTGCGTGGGATCGACGCCCTCGCCCTGCAAGTACTTCACGACCTCCAGGCCGCGCGCCACCGAGAGCTCCCAGTTCGACTTGAAGCGCACGGTCCGGATCGGCTTGTTGTCGGTGTGCCCGGCGATCAGGAAGTCCCGGTCGGGGATCGTCTTGAGCACCTGCGCGATGGCGCCGAGCGCCTTCTGCCCGTCGGCCTTGAGGTCCGACTTGCCGGGCTCGAAGAGCACCTTGTCGCTCATCTGCACGATGAGGCGCCCCTTGCGCACCTTCACCGAGAGCGCCTTCGAGTCGATCATGCTCCGCAGCTTGCCGAGGAGCTCGCGGAATGCGCGCGTCCGCCGCTCGGCCGCCTCGCGCGCCCGCTTGAGCTCGTCGATCTCCGACTGCGTCGCGGAGAGCTTGCCCGTGAGCTTGCCCTTCTCACCCTCGAGCGCGGCGAGCCGCCCCTCGAGCTCGGCCTTCTCCTTGTCGCAGACGGCGAGCCGCTTCTTCCCCGCGTCCTCGGCGGCCCTCAGCTTGGCGGCTGCCTCGTCGAGCGCCTTCTGGTGGTCCTCCTTGGAGATGCCGCAACCTACGCTGACCAGCGCCAGCACGACCACGAGACCGAGGTGCTTCATCGTGACCTCCACGAGTTGGCTCAGAACGCCGCGAGGATACCACTACGGACATGGGAGTTCAACGATCGCGCGCACATGCGCGCGTGGGAATGCGCCCGATCGGCGGACCGGGCGAAAGGCCGGATCCTGTGACAGCAAAAAGCTTGACGGCGCGAGGTAGGCCGATGTAGGATAAGTCCAGACAGGTAGTCTGACCAGCCACAGAGGGGTACACATGGCCACCCGCTCTCTCAACCAGCGCCTCTCTCAGGTCCCCGCGGTCTCGCGCGGCCGCGAGATCCTCGGCATCCTCGTCCTGGCGCTCGCGCTCTTCATCGGCCTGAGCCTGTTCTCGTTGCTCTTCGGCTCGGGGAACCTGATGGGACCGGCGGGGGCGCGCTTGGGCCTCGTGGTCTACGCCGGCCTCGGCATCGCCGGGTACGTCGTGGCCTGGGCGCTGGTCATGCTGGCGGCGCGCCTGTGGACCGGGAAGAGCGTCGGTCTGCTGAAGCTCGAGAACGTCGGCTACCTCGGCCTCATGGCCTCCGCGGCCGTGCTGCTGCACACGGCGCTCGGCGCCTACCGGCTGGACGGCCACTCCCCGGGCGGTGCCGTCGGTGAGTACCTGGGCGAGCTGATGACGGCGCTCTGCTCGACGGCCGGCACGGTGCTGCTGGCGCTGGCCTTGGGCGCCCTGTCGCTGGTCCTGTGCACCGAGGTCAAGATCTCCACCGTGTTCGGCTACGCCAAGCGCGGGGCCGGCTTCGTCGGCCGCACGGCCGTGGACCTGCTCCGCACCGGCGCGCGGCGCCTGTGGGCCGCGTGGCCGTACTGGCCGCACCGCAACGACGCCGAACCCGAAGTCGACGAGGAGGCGGGGAACGACGAGGCGCCGGCGCCTGCGGTGCGCGCCGCCCGCACCGCGAAGCCGGCCCGCGCGGCCAAGGCGGTCGACGCCGACGAGCCGACGGGCGCGGGGCCGCCCGACCTCGATGAGCAGGCGACCGCGAGCCCGGACGCCGACGACGATCACACCGAGGAGCTGGCCGAGGTGCAGGCCCGGCTGCGCGCGGAGCAGCGCGACGAGGAGCGCGCGGCCAAGGCCAAGGGCCGCGGTCGTGGCAAGGCGAGGGAGGCGGCCGGCACGGCCGTGGTGCTGGGCGCCGCGGCCGAGGCGGACAGCCACGGCGTGGTGGTGGCCGAGGCCGACCGCGGCGACACCGTGCGCACCGAGGTGGGCGAGGTCATCGAGCTGGAGGCCGAGCTGCCGCCGCGCATCTGCCTGGTGACGCCGCCCATCGAGCCGCCACCGGCGCCGCGGCCCGAGCCGATCATCGTCGAGTCGCCGTTCCGCAAGAAGAAGGCCGAGGAGGTCAACGCGCCCCGCCCCAGCGCCCCCGAGTTCATCCGGTTCGGCGAGGGCGAGTTCAAGCTGCCGGGGGCCGAGCTGCTCGATTACCAGGAGCCGGAGAGCTCGGAGCCCGACAAGGCCGCCATGAAGGAGCTGGCGGCACGCCTCGAGCAGGCGCTCCACGACTACGGCGTGGAGGGGAACGTCACCGCGATCCGGCCGGGCCCGGTGGTCACCATGTACGAGTTCGCGCCCGAGGCCGGCACGCGGGTGGCCAAGATCGTCAACCTCACCGACGACCTCGCCATGCGCCTCGAGGCCCTGTCGGTGCGCATCGTGGCGCCCATCCCGGGCAAGGCCGCGGTCGGCATCGAGGTGCCCAACCGCAGCCGCGAGACCGTCTACCTCAAGGAGATCGCCACCGACGAGGTGTTCACCAAGGCGCGCTCCAAGCTCATCATCGCGCTCGGCAAGGACATCGAGGGGCGCCCGGTGGCCGAGGACCTGGTCAAGATGCCGCACCTGCTGGTCGCCGGCACCACCGGCTCCGGCAAGAGCGTGTCCATGCACGGCATGATCACGTCGATCCTGATGAACGCGACCCCCGATGAGGTCCGCATGATCATGGTGGACCCGAAGCGGCTCGAGTTCGCCGCCTACGAGGGCATCCCGCACCTGCTGCTGCCGGTGGTGACCGATCCGCAGAAGGCCAACCTGGCCCTCAAGTGGGCGGTCGACGAGATGGACCGCCGCTACGAGCTGCTGTCGCAGGCGGCCGTGCGCGACATCGTCGCCTACAACAAGAAGGTGGAGCGCCTGCTCGAGAACGCCGGCGTCGACCTCAAGCCGAAGAGCCAGAAGCGCAAGAAGATCCAGGTGGTGGTCACCGGCCCCGACGGCGAGGAGCAGCTGATCGATGCCGACACCGAGGACTCGGGCGCCGTCCCGACCGACGCGGCCGAGACCCCGCCGCCGCCGCGCAAGCTCCCGTACATCGTCATCATGATCGACGAGTTCGCCGACCTCATGATGTGCGCCTCGAAGGACGTCGAGACCTCGGTGGCGCGCCTGGCGCAGAAGGCGCGCGCGGCGGGCCTGCACCTGATCCTCGCCACGCAGCGGCCGTCGGTCGACGTCATCACCGGCCTCATCAAGGCCAACTTCCCCTCGCGCATCGCGCTCAAGGTCGCGCAACGCGTCGACTCGCGCACCATCCTGGACCAGCAGGGCGCCGAGTCGCTGCTGGGGCAGGGCGACATGCTCTTCAGCAAGGGGTGCGCGGCGCCGGTGCGCGTGCACGGTGCCTACGTCTCCGCCGAGGAGGTCGAGCGCATCGTCAGCTTCCTCAAGGAGCAGGGGCAGCCGGTCTACGACCTCGACATCCTCCGGCCGCGCGCCGAGGATGAGGCCGAGGCGGAGGAGGGCGACGATGCCCCCGACGAGCTGTACGACCAGGCCGTGGCCATCGTGGCCGAGACCCGCAAGGCGTCCATATCCATGATCCAGCGGCGCCTGCGAGTGGGGTACAATCGGGCGGCACGCATGGTGGAGCGCATGGAGCGCGAGGGCGTCGTGGGCCCGCAGGATCACCTCAAGGAGCGCGAGGTGCTGATCCAGCCGATGGCCGGCTAAGGCCAGGGAGCAGTTCATGGGTTTCGACGCGTACGTCTGGATCGACCTCGAGTTCCCGAGCGAGCCCAAGGACTGCATGAACCGCTGGAAGCAGTCGCCGCTCGACGGCGCCCACTGGTCGGACTGGGGCGGTTTCGGGTTCACGACCGGCCCGGTCAAGGGCTTCGAGACCGTGGCCGCCGTGCTGGCGCAGGCCGCCCGCTACGCGGCCCGCGAGCGCCTCGAGGGACGCCTCTGCATCTTCAGTGTGGCGCTCGGGCCCACCCAGGTGAAGGTGCGCGCTTTCCTGGACAAGTCCCAGACCGACTGGTGGCGATCGTTCGCGGTCATGGCCCGAGCGGCCGCACCCCTCGACGCGGTCGGCGAATTCGGCTGGGCCACTGCCGTCGACGGCGTGCGGGAGTGCTACCTCGCCACGATCGGCGACGGCCAGTCGCAGTTCCACAAGATGACACCGGACGAGGTGCGCCGCCTCGACCGGCACCCGGCCGTGGCCGACCTCGACGCGAAGCGGGCGGCCCTGCCCGCGACCGCGCCTGCACCCGTGAAGCTGCAGGCGCCGACGCCACGGCCCCCGGGCAGCCGGCGCGGCTACCGCCGCCGCGGGTATGGCGGCGGCCCGCCCCGGACGAGCGTCGTGCCCGTGCCCGACGAGGTGCCGCCCGACCAGGTGCCGCCCGACGAGGAAGCGGTCGCGGCCGTCGCCGGGCTGGATGACGAGGAGGTCCCGGTCGCCGACCCGGACCTGGACAGGGATGCGGACACCGGCGCAGGCGCCGACGACGAGGGCGCCGCAGACGAGGCGGGCGTTGACGTGGCCCCGGCGCGCACTGCGTCGTCGCGACCGCCGCAGCCCGCGGCCAGGCCCGCGGCGATGCCGGCGGCAGCCAAGCCTGCGGCGCCGGCCAAGGTCGTGCCGGAGAAGGCGGCGCCGGCCAAGGCGGCGGCCAGGGCGGCGCCCAAGCCGACGGCGGCCCGGCCGGCGACCAACGCCCCGCCTGCGAAGGCGGCACCGGCCGGGGCGGCGGC
>JACRCY010000044.1 GCA_016218785.1 Deltaproteobacteria bacterium | reverse complement strand
GGTTTCATGACGGCGCCGACCACCTCGGTCACCGCGACGTTGGACGCGGTCATGCCGTCGAAGAGATCCACGGAGGCCGTGACGACGGCGTCGATTTCATTCCACCCGAGGACGGCGTCCTCGAGCGCACCCTCGACGGCCTCGAGCACCATCTCGGGAATGGACCGCGGATCGCCGGCCGCCGGGCCCGACTGCCCGACTCCGGTGATGGCGACCGTGCGGCCCGGATCCTCGCTCACCGCGCCTCCTCGCGCGGCTCGAGGCCGCTCGTGCGGGCGATGATCTCGCGCATGACCTCGCTGGTGCCGGCGCCGACGCTGAACGCCAGCGAGTCGCGCTGCAGACGCGCGATGGCGTACTCCTCCATGTAGCGGTTGCCGCCGAAGATCTGGGCGCAGTCGTGCGCCACGCCGACGCACGACTCGGCCGCGAAGAGCTTCGCCATGGAGATCTCGCCGTTGCAGGGCTCGCCCCGCACGTACAGATCGATGGCGCGGTAGGTGAGCGCCTCGGCGGCCTCGATCGAAGTGAGCGCGTCGGCGAGCCGGTGCCGCCACACCTGAAAGCCCAGCAGCGGCTGCCCGAAGGCCTTTCGCTCGTGGCCGTAGCGACGCGCCTCCTCCCACATCAGCCTCATCTGCTGGCAGCAGATGAGCGCCAGCACGAGGCGCTCGCTCTCGAAGCCCTGCATGATGAGCTTGAATCCGCCGTTCTCCGGGCCGACGAGGTAGCGCGCCGGGACCCGGCAGTCCTCGAACGCGAGCTCGGCGGTGTCCGAGGCGTGGCAGCCGACCTTCCGCAGCCGGCGGCTGCGCCGGAACCCCTGCGCGTCCGCCGGGACGACGACGAGCGAGATCCCGCGATGCCCCGGACCCCCGGTGCGGACCACGGTCGTGACGAAGTCCGCGATCGAGCCGTTGGTGATGAAGGTCTTGGCGCCGTTGATGACGTAGTCGTCGCCCTCGCGGACGGCGCGCGTCCGGATCGCGCCGACGTCGCTGCCCGCGTCGGGCTCGGTGGCGCCGAGCGCGCCGATGCGCTCGCCGGCGGCAGCCGGCCGCACGAACAGGTCCTTGATCTCCTCGCTCCCTGCGCGGTCGATGACCTTGGTGGCGAACTCGGCGTGGGCCAGCACGCTCACCGCGACGCCGATGGAGCCGCACCGGACCAGCTCCTGGACCAGCACGGCGGTGGACCAGAAGTCGAGCCCGCTCCCTCCGCACGCCTCGGACACCCGCACACCGAGGAAGCCCTGCTCTCCGAGCCGCCGGAAGAGATCTCGCGGCAGGGCACCGGCTTCCTCCCATTCCGGCGCGTGCGGCACGATCTCGCGCTCCACGAGCTGGCGCAACGACAGGCGAAACATCTCGTTTTCTTGCGTGAACGGCGTCATCCGCAGCTCTCCTCGCGCGGCGTCGGGTCCGCAACCCAGGTGCCCGCGCAAGGTAGTTCAAGCAATGCTCATGTGTCAAGCGATACTCAGCGTGGAGTTTCCTGCCTCGCGGCCCACCGGGTTCGGGAAGAGCTCGCCGGAGCTTCGCCCACGAGTTGCCGAACGCCTACGAGCTGGTGGACGAGGAGTCAGCCGCCGCCTGAACTGGCAGGCCGGGCAGCCGGTGTCTCGAAGGGCTCCCCGTGACGAGGCGATGTTCGACGTGTTCCGGCACGAGAGCCCCGGCCCCGAGTACTTCAAGGAGCCGCCCTGGTTCAAGGGCTACTGACCGCCGTCCGTCAGAAGGACTCTCATCTCGACCTCCGCCACCATAGTAGCAGCGCGGTCAGGCGATGCGGCGCCGTCCATGCGGGCGCGGCCGGCGCCGCCGCCCGGGGCTAGTGGTTCCGCCGGCGGGTGCGGCTGGTGCGGGCCCGCTTCCGCCGGCGGAAGGAAGCGGCTCATGCGGCCGATTTCCGGGCGCGGGTGGTCCGGAACTCGCCCCGGGGGCAGCTACCGACCCCTGTTCTGCCGGGGGTGCTCGACGGGTTGGTGTTCGACATAACCGGGGCCGCCGCTCGGCTCGACGACGTAGAGATCGAGGTCGGTTGCGGGTGTGTCCCAGACCAGGGTCACGACCAGCTTGGCCGGCGCGAAGGTCGCCTCGACGAGCAGCGTGGCGTAGAGCTCCCCGATCTGGACGGCCAGGTGGTTGAAGCCGGCCCCGAGGACGACCTTCTCCGCGAACGAGCCCCTGCTCTCCGGGACCGCGAACTGCTGCATGAACCCGTTGACCGACACGACTCCCGCCGGGCACGAGGCGCCCTCGTAGGCGCCGGCGAAGTCCGCGGCGCGCTCCGGCCCGACGGGCGCGGGCGCGGTGATGGCGATGCCGTGCGAGCGCTCGACCTCGACCGTGATCTCGCAGCGCGCGCCGTCCACCTCCACCGCGACCGTGTTGCTCCCCTCGAGCAGGGTCACGTTCTCGCGCAGCTCCCCCGCGGGCGCCTCGAGCCGCAGGATGTGACGCACGCGGCCGACCGTCAGAGTGGCCACGCCGGTGACCGCGTTCGCCCAGCGGACCGACACGATGCCGAGCGGCGAGGAGAGGCGCGCGCCGGAGGCGGGCGAGGCGATCTCCACCGCCGTCGGGCCGGTCCGCGGCCAGCGGGGCGACGCTCGAGGCGGCGGCCGAGGTGCTCGCGGGCGCGAGCGCGCGGCGGGGCCTCGGGCGCGTGCTGCCCTTCCTCGGGCCCGCGGTCATCGCCAGCATCGCCTACATGGACCCGGGCAACTTCGCCACCACCATCCAGGGCGGCGCCAAGTTCGGCTACACGCTCCTGTGGGTGGTGGTGGCCAGCAACGTCATGGCGATGCTGGTCCAGTCGCTGTCGGCCAAGCTCGGCATCGCGAGCGGCCTCAACCTCGCCGAGGCCTGCCGCCAGAGCTTCCCGCGCCCCGTCGTCTGGGGGATGTGGGTCATCGCCGAGGTCGTCGCCATGGCCACCGACCTCGCGGAGTTCCTGGGCGCCGCGCTCGGGCTGTACCTCCTCTTCGGCATCCCCCTGTGGGCCGCGGGGCTCGTGACCGCGGTCATCACCTTCCTCATGCTCGGCTTGCAGCGCTACGGCTTCCGGCCGTTCGAGGTGCTCATCACCGGCTTCGTCGGCGTCATCGCGCTCGCCTACGTGGTCGAGGTCGTGCTCGCGCAGCCGGCCTGGGGCAAGGTCGCCTACCACGCGGTCGTGCCCTCCTTCAGCGGCCGCGAGAGCGTGCTGCTCGCCACCGGCATCCTCGGCGCCACCGTGATGCCGCACGTCATCTACCTGCACTCCGCGCTGACCCAGGGGCGCATCGTGGTGCGCGAGCCGGGGAGGCTGCGGCGTCTCTTCCGCTTCGAGGTCCTCGACGTCACCATCGCGATGAGCGTGGCCGGGCTCATCAACGCCGCCATGCTCATCGTCTGTTGATCAGCAGCACCAGCAGCCGGGCGCCGAGTACGAGCCCGACGCCGCCCTCGTCGGCCCGGACGACCCTGGGCGCGCGCGCCGTCTCAGGTGGGCCGAGCTGTTCAAGCGGGTCTTTCGCGAGGACGTTCTGCACTGCTCGAAGTGCGGCGGCCCCATGAGGCTGATCGCCGTCGTCCAAGACCCGGCGGTCAGCGAGAAGATTTTGCGGCACCTGGGCCGGTGGCAGCGCGGACCACCGCGGGAGCGGCGCGTGGTCCTCGACCCCGCCGCCCTCACGTAGCGCCCCGCGGCCAGCGTGCTCCTCGGGCAGCACGGGATACCCCTACGCGGTCTCCACCTGAATGTGAGCCCCCGTACCGCCGCCACCGTCGGAGTTTACGGAATCTAGACCTATAGGACGCGACGCGGAGCTTCGTGGTACTTTCACGCCCGCGCCGCCGTGCAGATCGTTCGCCTATGGTCTAGGCGCAGAGCAGCGTGCCGCGCCCGTCCTCGCCGGTGGCGTCGACGTGGAGGGGCCAGCCGCCATCCTGGGCGAGAGCGGCCCGCAACGGCGCCGCGCTCGCCTCGTGCAGCGCCTCAAGGTACACGAGGAAGCGCTGGCCGAGGTAGCTGATCTCACCGGCCGACAGGCGCAGGCCGTGCCGCGTCTGCAGCTCGGCCGCAATCTCCTCGCGCTGGCGATGCTCGACGTAGCGGCGATGTCCCACGAGAACCATGACGTCGTAGCCGGTGGTCGAACGCGGCGGCAGCAGCGCGGCGAGCGCGGGTTGCCGCCAGCGAACCAGCTGGCCCGCCTGCTGGCAGCCGGCCGCGCAGACGTACACCGTCTCGCGCGCCGCGAAGGGGCCATGCGCCACGGTCGCGCCGTGGTGCCAGAAGGTCTTCTCCACCCGCATCGGCCCGCCGCACCGGGGGCAGGCGCCGGGACGCTCGGCGACCACGACCTGCGCGCCCGCGGTGCTGTGGACCTGCCGGCGGCACTGCTCCGCCAGCGCGCCGGCCGTCGTCCTCAGCGCCGCGAGCGTCGCGAGCGAGAGCGCGCCGTTTTTTTTAGTCCGTAGCGGCCGAAGACGCCCTCGACTTGCTCCTCGCTGACCTCGAGGCCGCGCGTCCGCAGCCGTGCCGCCAAGGCCGCCGGGGCGGCGCCCGGCTCCTGGATGACCGCCACCAAGACGTCGACCACCCGGGCCAGATCGAGCGGTCCCCGCGTCGGCGCCGCAGGCGCCGCCGCGCGCGCCTGCGCTTGGCGCCGGGCCAGCTGCGCCGCGGCGAGCTTGGGGTCCGGGTGCAAGTAGACGTACAGCAGCCAAGAACGTGCATGCCCTTTCCCGCCCGCCGACGAGCCCTCGACGGACGGCAATGACCGGACGTGGCAGGATTACGACTGGAGCGTCTTCGAGGCGCCGGGAGAAGCGTCGCTATCCCGCGGGGTTACCAAGCGGCAACCGAGGCTTGACGCCGTAGCTCTACGTTGTGGACCGCGCGGAGAGCGTGGTGCGAGAGATTCGGTGAGACCGTGAGCCTACTCGCCGCCGTTCATCCAGGGCAGGTGCAGCCGTTGTCTACGGTGAACCTGATGATGTAGCCCTTGCCCGTGCTGGCGGAGCCGCCAACGATGAGGCCCTGCTCGCAGCCGGGCCTGAAGGCCACGTCGTTCAGCTCCACGGAGCTGTCGGCGGCCCAGGGCGCCATGTTGAAGTTCGGGATCGAGACGTCCATCAGCAGCACGTGGGCGCTGTCCCAGGTTCCGTAGGTGTCGTGCACGTACTCGTACACCTGGCCCTTGGCGGGAGAGTCCCCGTACCCGCCGAGCATGAGGGCGCGGCGGCCGTCGCTGGAGAAGCCCACCTGGTAGCCGCCGAGCCCCTGCGGGCTCATGTACGGCGCGTCCCATTGGCCTTGCTTGAATCGGTACAGCTTGCCGTTGCCGCTCCAGCCGACGGCCAGGGCGTAGTCGCCCTGAGGCCGGCCGGCGATGCGCGACACGTTCCCAATGCTCGTCGGCCCCGCGTGGTATTGGCCGCCGCTGTCTATGTGGAAGACGTCGAGCCAATTGATCCCGCAGGTGACCGCGATTGCTGTGGCATCGTACTGATCGGTGGCGTAGGCGAGGTCCTGGCACCCGGCCGCGGTGTTCCGCGCGTACACGTGGGCCGTGTCCCGACCCGAGGTCGCGTCGAAAGGCCACAGGTAGACAATGTAGTTGCTGGCGTTGTTGTTGCGCCCCAGCAGCTTCGCAGCGCCGCCGGGTGACCAGGCAAGTGACTCGTAGTAGATGCCAGGCGCGGCCTGCCCGGACATCTCGGCGACGGTGCCGCCGGCGTGGTCCCAGAGGTGGATGCGTCCCGTGCTGGCGCCCGAGTCCCAGGCCAGCAGCACCGCCTTGCTGCCGTCGGCTGTGAAGCTGGCGTGCTTCCACTGCGTGGTCGAACCCAGGTCAGCCACCTGATCGACGGTGCTCGTGGCCGCGGTGAAGCGAATGACGCGGCCACTGTAGGCCAGCGCGAGCGCGTAGGCACCGTCCGGGTGCCAGGCGACGGCGGGCAACGCGATGGGCGGGTTGCTGCTCAGGTTGGGCAACGTGTTCAGCGGAATCGTCGTGTACGAGTAGACGCCGGGGGTGGCTGGGATCTGCGTGCAGGCGGTGCTGGCGTCGCTCTGGGCCGCGTCGCTCTGGGCCGCGTCGCTCTGGGCCGCGTCGTCCTTCTGGGCGTCGTCCTGCGTCCCGTCCTGCTGCCCGGCGTCGCTCTGCGCGGCATCGGCCTGCGTCGGCGCATCTGTGTCGGAGCCGTCGGGGGCCGGCGCATCGGCCACCGGCGCGTCCGCGGCCGGCGCGTCGCCGGGCCGGCCGTCGGGCACGGCGTCACGGGCGCCGCCATCGCCGTCGTCCCCGCCGGCTCCCGAGGCCACCACGCAGGAGGCCAGCGCCAGCGCGGTGATGAGACCAACAGCCAGGCCGAGGAGCCGCGGACGCATGGACTTCTACATTACCACGGGCGAGCTATTCGCGCTGTGGCCAAGGGATGAAGAGTCATGGGGTAACTGTTCCCGCAGTGACTTTCTCACCCCAAGAATCAGCCTCTCCGAGGGGGTTGAGTGCCATAGGTGCCTGGTCAATTCCGGCAACTTGTAAGCGCCT
>JACRCY010000371.1 GCA_016218785.1 Deltaproteobacteria bacterium | reverse complement strand
CCGGTGCTGGCCTGTTGTTGTATACGCTGTGCGAAGCCGCGGGACAGAGGCCGGCCCGACGTGCTACCGACGACAAACCGCGGTCAAGATCGGTGGGGAGATAGCGCCGGGAGCCCCCGGCGCGGTAAACTCACGCTAGGGGTGCCCCAGTTGCCCGGGCCCGCCGCCTCAGCGAAAGGGGCGTCGCTCTCTCGCCCACGGGCGAGGCCCTCCTCGACCCGGAACGAGACGGATCGTCTCGTTTGCCCACCCATGGACCACCCCATCCCGGTCGAAACGCGACGAAGTGTCTCGTTTCCCGCGCCGTCGGTCGCGTCCCCAACCGCCCGCACCGCTTGATTCCCCGACGGAGGAGGGATACCTTTTCCGCTGCCAGCCGGAGTGGCGAAATGGCATACGCAGCGGATTCAAAATCCGCCGTCCTCACGGGCATGAGGGTTCGACTCCCTCCTCCGGCACCCCCTTCCGGGGCCCCGCGGCGCCACCACATGGCGGAGCCGACGCGTGGGTGAGCCCACCTCCTTCGGCTGCGCGTCGTGCTTCCAATGCGAGGCCACCCAGGCGTGGGAGCACCGCGCCAGCCTGCGGCTGGTCGCCCGGCTGATCGACGAGTCGCACTTCTCGGTCAGCGTCCTCGCGTGTCCCGACTGCGGCCAGCCGTTCGTCTCGATCTTCGCGGAGACCATCGATTGGTCGGACGGCGACGACCCGCAGGAGTGGCTACTGCTCCCGGTTGCCGCGGACGAGGCCACCGAGCTGCAGTCGCAGGGCGAGCGCTTGAGCCTGGCCGAAGTCGAGCGGCTGGGCGCGTCCCGCCGCCACCTCGACGCGGACTTCCCCAAGGGCGGAGCGCAGCGCATCGAGTGGCGCGCCGGGGGACTGCTCCTGCCCGATCACGACTGAGCGGCGCGCGCGCCCGGCGGCTGGCCGCCGCTGCCCCGGCAGGCATCAGCCGCTGGCCGGGGAGGGCCAGCGCAGGCGGAACAGGCGGTAGCCGGCCACCTCGCGCTCCGACTCGATGGGGAAGATGGCGCGGACGCGCTCGACGAAGGCCGGGGTCCGCACCAGGATCCAGCGCACGCCGCCCGCGCGGTACTCGGGCAGCCGCTCCGCGAGGCGCGGATCCAGGAAGAGCGAGGGGCGCCGCACCAGGAAGTGGGAGTCGAGCAGCAGGTGCTCGTGCTGCCCCGAGATCGTGTAGAGGATGGTGTACTCCCACTCGCGGCTCTCGGCGATGACGCGCTGCTCGGGGCCGAGGGCGCCGCTGCGGGCGAGGCGGCGGAGTTCGTAGGCCGCGGCCATGGTTTCGGGGTGCGGTGTGGGAAAACGCGGCGCGGTCACGACCCCGCGCACGGTGAGCAGCGCGAGCACGGCGACCCCCAGGATCGCACGCCAGCGGGTTGAGGGCACGAGCGTGGCGAAGGTGAAGGCCATGAGCGGCACGAGGAACGCCACCACGTTCAGGGCGACCCGGTCGGGGAACTGCGTGGGCAGCCGCGCCAGCAGGACGAGGCCGAGCAGCGAGCACGCACAGGCGACGGCCGCGAGCAGCACCGGGCCCGTGGGCGCCACCCGGCGCCGCAGGTAGAGCACCGGCAGCGCGAGGGCGAGCGGCAACGCCGCGGGTACTTCGTCGAGGACCGGCAACCCGAGCAGCGCGAGCGCGTGGCAGCGGCCGACGGCGCCGAAGGTGGCCGCGCTGTGTCGCTCGTAGGTGGTGAGCGGCCCGAGCGGATCGCCACGCAGGATCCACGAATGGAGCACGATGACCGCCATCACCGCGAGGGGGATCGCGAGGACGAGGGCGCGAAAGCCGCGCTCGCCCGCGGCGCTGCGGGGCAGGAGCAGGCCGGCGGCGAGGAAGGGCCACAGGGCCCAGGTCTCGTAGCGGGTCGCGGCCGCTGCCGCCGCCATGAGCACGGCGAGCACGAGGGTCCGGCGCCGGCCCGTCGTGATCCACTCCTCGAGGAGCACCACCGTCAGCAGCAGGCACAGCAGGCACAGCATCTCCGCGAGCGGAGTGGCCCCGAGCCGCAACGCGCGCGGCGCACAGGCGAACGCGGCGGTGGCGAGGAGCGCTACGAGCGCGGAGCCGCTCGCGCGCCGGCACAGCCGGTAGAGCAACAGCAGGCACGCCAGCGCGCACAGCAGGGTCACCACCCGCGGGGTCCAGAGCGTGTCGGGGACGACCGACAGGGTGGCCCCGTAGACGTAGTAGTAGAGCGGTCCCCATCCGGTGTCGGGCAGCAGCACCGGCTTCCCCGACCAGATGAACGCTTGGTGCACGCGCAGAAACTCGTCGGTCGAGACCGCGTCGCGGGCCCCTGCCCACAGCCACCCCGTGATCGCGACGCGGCCGGTGACGATGGCCGTGAGCCCGACGGCGGCAGCGTGGGCGCGGCCGAACGTCATGGGCCGGTGGCGCCAGCGGGGGCGGCGGGCTCGGGCGACGCGGGCGGCGACGTCGACGCGACTCGCAGCGCCCACACCTGGGCGACGATGACGCCCAGGAACAGCAACTGCCGCGCGCCGAGGCTCCACCAGTACCAGGGCAGCGCCGGGTAGCCCACCAGCTCCAGGTTCGCGGCCAGGAGGAAGGCGGCCGACAGCGCCGCGGCCGTCACGGGCCGGTGCACGACGAAGAGCAGCGGCAGCAGCCACACGAAGTAGTACGAGGAGACGCCCGTCGAGAAGAAGAGCAGGAGCGTCAGGCACAGCAGGGTCCCGCGGGCGAGCCCCGCCGGCGTGCCGAAGCCGCGCCGCAGGAGGACCGCGGCGAGCACGATGGCGGCGAGCCCGGCGAGGCTCACGAGGCGCTCGCGCAGTGGTGGCCGCGAGCGGGGGCCAGGCTGGCGGTTGGCGACGCCGTCGGCGGCGCGCACTTCGGCCTGCGGCAGCGGCTGACCGAAGAGCTGCCCCATGGCCGGCGGCATGGGCATGGGCGGCATCCGGCGCTCGGGGGCGATCCAGACGCTCTCCCAGCCCCCGCGATCGGCGGACCAGCGGTACGTCGAGGTGAAGACCGCGGGCCGGGCCAGGAGGAAGGGCGCGACCAGCACCGCCGCCGTGATCGCGCCCGCGGCGCAGAAACTGAGCGCTCGGGCCCGACCGAGCGCCGCGAGCCCCATCGGGATG
This sequence comes from Deltaproteobacteria bacterium, assembly GCA_016218785.1. Taxonomy (GTDB): domain Bacteria; phylum Myxococcota_A; class Polyangia; order JACRCY01; family JACRCY01; genus JACRCY01. The sequence continues at coordinate 4,620 of JACRCY010000371.1, read as the reverse complement.
AGCACCCCGGGGAAGGCCTTGGTGAGCACCCCGATCGCCGTCGCCACGCCGGCCCGCACCGGCCGCGCCGCGCCGAGCCAGCCGAGGCCGAGGAGGAGCAGGAGCGCCGGCAGGTAGTCGAACTGGTCGAACCACGGTCCGATGCGTACGAGGCCGAAGGGCGCGACCTGCAGCAGCGCCCACGCAGACCCGGCGAGCCACCCGGGTCCGCCCCCGACGGCGCGCGCGAGGCGAGCCACGGCGAGCGCGATCGCCGCCATGAGCGCCAGATTCGCGAGCCCCCACAGGTCGTGGACGAAGGGGACGGTGATCCAGGCGGCCCGCACGGCCGGGCGGCTCCGGTCGCCGGCGAAGAAGTACGCGTGGAGCGCGTCGACGCGGCCCCGTGCCGCGGCGCCGACCACGGCGTAGTGCAGCGCCGGGAAGACCGGCGGGTATGGGGTCCACACCTCGAAGAAGCCGCGCTTCACGTGCAGGGTCGAGAGCGCGACCCACCAGTCGACGTTGGTGACGCTCGGGCGCGCGGTGCCCCGGGTGCAGAGGACGATCGTCCCCTGCAGCGCGGCCCACAGCCCGATCACGGCGACCAGTCCGACGAGGGCGCGGGATCGAGCGGGCGTCACGGCGCCGCCATGGTAGCGCATGCCGCCCGGCGCGCTAGGCGGGCAGCACGGCGGAGCGCACCCACTCGCGGCCCCACTCAACGCAGCGGCGGCGCCGGGATGCGGCCGAGGGCGTCGCGCTCGAGGCTGCCGAGCCAGAGGAAGCCGCCGTGCTCGCGCACGCTCGTCACCGGCGCGCTTCATCGCTGCTCCTTCGGTGGGGCCTCGTGGGCGGTGCCGAGGTGGCGCCCGGCTGCTAGGCGGGCGGCGGCGCGTACCCGGGCGGCGGCGCGTACCCGGGCGGCGGCGCGTACCCGGGCGGATAGTACCCTGGCGGGTACGCCGGCGGCCGGGGCCGGGGCGCGAGGTGATCGCGGCCGAAGCTGAGCCGCAGACCGATGCCGAAGATCGGTCCGTACCGCACCGGCTCGGCGAGCACCGGCACCTGCACCTGCGGGACCACCGAGAAGCCGTGTCCCAGCGTGAACTCGGCGCCGATCCCCAGGATCAGGTTGAACGGGCCCGCGTTCACCGAGCTGTCCGGCACGTACGAGTGGAAGTCAGCGATGTTCGTGGGGTGGTTGCGCCCCGCCGCGGTGAACAGGAGCCGGCCCCACCGCGACACCCGCCAGCTCATCACGGCCGAAAGCGAGTAGAGGGGGATCATGTCCCGCTGCAACGCCATGTAGCTCACTTCAGCCGGGTCGGAGATCGTCCCGCAGGTCGCGGAAATGCGCGACGGGATCGACACGATGAGCAGGTCGGCCGCGAAGTCGATGCTCCAGGGGCCGAAGAGCGGCCCCGCGCGGACGGTCAGGCCCATGCCCGGCCCGCCCGTGGCGCCGCCCGGGTTGGCGAGCGTCGTCGGCGCGGCTTCTTGGGCGCCCTCGGCCGGTGCGAAGAGCCACAGGAACCGCAGGCCGAGGCGGGGGATCGGCCGCAGCGTGATCGCCCCGTCGATCTGCGTGCGGGGGATCCAGAGCCCGGCGTCCTCGTTGGGCGCCAGCTGGGGCTGCTTCAGGAAGCTGAGCGTGTCGTCGCCCAGGTAGAAGTCGGCGAGGGTCCGCTCGCCGGGAGGTGGCGGCAGCACGGCCGCAGGCACGAGTGACGTCTGCTTCACGTGGCAGACGGTGCAGCCGGCGAGGACAGCGAGCGACGCAGCGGCGAGCCCGAGCAGCATGCGCCTCATGGTCTCACTCCTGATGGGCCTCCAGGCCTCCCTGCAGGCAACGAGCGTATCACAAGGGGAGAGCAGCGGAATCGACCCGCTACGCGGGGGCACGCGGCGGGCGGCCGTCGGACTCCGGGCACGCGTGTCGCGCTTCCGGCGGCGACCGGCCCTTGCATCGCGCGTGCCGCGAGCGCAGGCTCGAGGCTCCTCCTGCCGCGCGCAGTGACGAGGCCAGGGACATGAGCTGGATCCAGACCTACACCGGCCGGCAGTTCTTCCCGCTGGAGCCGCGGCCCGCGGACGTCGATGTCCGCGACATCGCGCACAGCCTCGCCATGCAGTGCCGCTTCAACGGCCACTGCCGCCCGTTCTACTCGGTGGCGGAGCACTCGGTGCGGGTCTCGCGGATCCTCGAGGGCCGGGAGCGGCTATGGGGCCTCCTGCACGACGCGGCGGAGGCCTACATCAGCGACCTGCCGCGGCCGCTGAAGGCGACGGCTCCCGGCTTCCGCGCCGCCGAGGACCGGCTCCTCGAGGTGATCGTCACGCGCTTCGGGCTGCCGTGGCCCATGCCGGCGGCGGTGGCCCACGCCGACGAGGTCCTGCTCGCGACGGAGATGCGCGATCTGATGGCGCCGGCCCCCGCGGCGTGGCCGCTCGACGCCGCGGCCCTGGCCGAGACCATCGTGCCGGTGGGCCACGAGGAGGCGGAGCGGCTGTTCCTCGCGCGCTTCGCGGAGCTCGGGCAGACGTAGGGCTGCTCCGGCACGCAGCGGCCGGTCGCGGCGCTACATCGAGTTGTTGACGCCGAGCTGCCCCAGCATGCCGAACGTGCCGTACCGCTCCCGGTTGCCGAAGAGGATCACGCGGTAGGCTCCGGGAGCAGGGAGCGCGCAGCGCATGCGCGCCTCGGGGCCGTTGGTCACCTCGCACCTGGCGCCCGTGCCGCCGCCGAGCGGCTCCCACGTCGCAAGGAAGAACAGCCCGCGCGGGTTGCGCACGCGCACCAGGGCAGCCTGGCGCACGTCGGTCTGTGAGCGCGTCGGCTCCAGCAGCTCGAGACCGTGGGCGTAGAAGCTCGGCTTCAGCGCCGGCTGCCGCAGGAAGTCGCCGCGGCTGAGCGGCCGCTCGCGCAGCTGCCACGCCGGCCTGTCGGGGAAGTGGTCGATGCCGAACACCGCCGGCGGCCGATCGGCCGGCGGCTCGACCTGGAGCTCGTCGTCGAGCACCGTGCCCGGATCGGGAGCCGGCGCTGGCGCCGGGGCCGGCGCGGGCGCGGGCGCCGAGGCCGGGGCCGGCGTCGGACGCGGCGTGGGCGTCGGCGTGGGGGTCGGCTGCGGCGCCCCGTCGGAGTACTGCCGGTACGGGTTGTCGTGCGTGGCGCGGTACAGCCACTCGAGCCGGTCGGCGGCTAAGAAGAGCACCCGGCGCGCCGCCTGCGCGCCACCGCCATGGCGACCCTCGAGCATCCAGTCGCCGCGGGTCGAGAGCGCCGCGAAGGCCAGCTGCGGGTACCACGCCAGCAGCGCGACCAGGAAGATCACGTTGACCGCCAGGGTGCGCAGCACGATGCGGTCGGCGGCGGTGGTGCGGCGGGGCCGCGGCGGCCGGCCCCCGCCTCCGGCCGCGCGCGCCGTCCGCCGCTGCCGCCGCCGCGCCGCCCACGCCTCCCACAGGAGCGGGAGCCCGGGGAAGAGCAGCAGCCCGACGGTGACGGCCGCCCAGAACGGCCCGCGCAGGTAGGCCGCCAGCGACGAGGCGAGCCACACACCGAGCACGGGCGTCGCCCCCACGAGCGCGATCACGAGCAGCTTCAGGAGCCCGGCGACGAGCTTCACGTCACCATCTCACCCCAGCTGGCTGGCGGCGGTCAAGGCGCGGGCGCACAAGAAGACCGGCGCCGGGATCCCGGCGCTGGTCGGCGACAGCAGCGGAGCGGGTCAGCCTAGCCGCCGCAGCGGTCCATCCCCGGTTTGAGGCCGAAGATGTCGCGGTAGGCGACGATCTGCATGCAGATGAACCACGGCGCCGTCACGAGGAGGCCGAGGCCGCAGGCCAGGTAGCCGAGGCTCATGACCAGGCCCGACACGAAGAGCCAGCCGAGCGTGCCCCAGAAGTTCTTGTTGACGACCTTCATGGAGGCCGCCATCGCCGGCCAGAAGTCCATGCCCCGGTCGATGATGAGGAGCTGCGCCCAGCACCACGCCGTCATGAGGTAGAGGCCGGGGATGATCAGCAGGTAGAAGCCGACCTGCATGAGGAAGCCCCCCACGAGGCTGAAGAGGAAGAGCGGCAGGAAGGCCCGGAAGCCGTGGAAGAAGGCCCCGAACGGCTGCGGCCGGCCCTTGAGAACGCGCAGCGGGACGATCATCATGCCGGCCATGAGCGGCGCCGCGACGATGAGCGCGACGCCGAAGGTGATGCCGAAGATGAGGCCGAGCAGGAACATGAAGCCGATCATCGGCCACAGCACCTGCTTCACCAGCCCCCAGCCCTCGCCGATCCACTTGCCGATCTGCACGTTGTACGGCGTGGCGCAGATCTCCTCGATGCTGCGCGTGCCGGCCGGGGTCGCCATGGCCATGGGCTGGCCGAAGGCGCCGGCGACGGCGCCGTAGGCGGCGCCCGCCTGCTGGTCGATCGCAGAGAAGACCTGCTGGCCGGGCTGCGGCTGCCCGTACGGCGCCTGCGGCTGCCCGTACGGCGCGGCCTGCGGCGGCTGGCCGTAGGGCGCCGGCTGGGGCTGGCCGTACGCCGGCGGGGGCTGCGGCGGCTGACCGTACGCCGGCGGCGCCTGCGGGGGCGCCTGCGGCGGCTGGCCCTACGCCGGCGGCGCCTGCGGCGGCT
>JACRCY010000367.1 GCA_016218785.1 Deltaproteobacteria bacterium | reverse complement strand
TCGACCTCGTCCTTGGCGAACTGGGTGACGATCTCGCCCCCCTTGCCGCGGAAGCAGGGCACGTACTCCCAGAGGGGCTGCTCCGAGATGACGACGCCGGCGGCGTGCATGCCCGCGTGCCGGTTGAGCCCCTCGAGGCGGAGCGCGATGTCGAGGAGGTCGCGCACCTTGGGATCGCCGTCGTACAGCTCGCGGAGCCGCGGCTCGGCCTTGATCGCCTCGTCGAGCGGCGGCGGCTTGCCCTGCTGGGGCTCCGGCACCAGCTTGGCGATCCTGTCGGCGTCCGCGACGGCGAAGTCCAGCACCCGCGCCACGTCGCGGATGACGCCGCGGGCCATGAGCTTGTGCATCGTCACGATCTGCCCGACGTTGCTCTGGCCGTACTTGTCCGTGACGTACTTGATGACCTCGCCGCGGCGGTTCATGCAGAAGTCGACGTCGAAGTCCGGCATCGACACGCGGTCGGGGTTGAGGAACCGCTCGAACAGGAGCTTGTGCACCAGCGGATCGAGGTCGGTGATCCGCATGGCGTAGGCCACGAGGCTGCCGGCGCCCGAGCCGCGGCCGGGCCCGACGGGGATGCCCTGCTGCTTGGCCCAGGTGATGAAGTCCCAGACGATGAGGAAGTAGCCGGAGAACTCCATCCGCTGGATGACGCCGAGCTCGTAGGCCAGGCGCTCGCGGTACTGGTCCGGGTCGAGCTTGAGCCCGGCGGCGCGGGCCTCGGCGAAGCGCCGGTCGAGGCCGTCGCGCGCCACCTTGTCGACGTAGGTGTCGAGATCGAACCCCTCGGGCACCACGTAGCGCGGCAGGTAGGTCTGGCCGAGCTCGAGCTCGAGGTTGCAGCGGGCGGCGATGGCGGCGGTGTTCTCGAGCGCCTCGGGGAGGTCGTGGAAGTAGGCCTCCATCTCCTGGGGGCTGCGCACGTAGTAGGCGTCCACGTCGTGCCGCATGCGCTTCTTGTCCTCGAAGGTGCGCCCCTGCTGGAGCGACAGGAGGACCTCGTGCGCGCGGGCATCGGCTCGGTCGAGGTAGTGACAGTCGGCGGTGGCCACGAGCCCGACGCCGAGCTCGGGGGCGAGCTTGCGGTAGACCTCGTTCACCTGCTCCTGCTCGGGCAGGCCGTTCGGCTGCACCTCGAGGAAGAAGTGGTCCGCGCCGAAGAGGTCGCGGTACTCGCGCGCCACTTCGCGGGCCGCGTCGACGCCGCGCTTGAGCACCGCCTGGGCGACCTCTCCGCCCAGGCACGCGGACATGGCGATGAGGCCCTCCTTGCGGCTCGCGAGGAGCTGCTTGTCGACGCGCGGGTTGTAGTAGAAGCCCTCGAGGTTCGCCATGGAGTTGAGGTACGAGAGGTTGCGATACCCCTCGTGTCCGGTCGCGAGCAGCACGAGGTGGAAGCCCTGGCGCTTGGTGCGGTCGAAGCGGTCGTCGCAGACGTAGGTCTCGCAGCCGACGATGGGCTTCACGCCCGCGGCCTTCGCCTGCTGGTAGAAATCGACGACCCCGAAGAGATAGCCGTGGTCGGTCAGCGCCACGGCCTTCATGCCGAACTCGGCGAGGCGCGGGAAGAGCTGGTGGAGCCTGATCGCCCCGTCCAGGAGGGAGTAGGAGCTGTGCAGGTGAAGGTGCGTGAACTCCATGGGTTACACCACCACCGAATAGCTCCTCCGACCGTGCATCCGTTCTCCATTAGCACGCTGGAATTGGTGCGGCCATCCTGAACACCCGTTCGGATGTCGCCACGGGCGCCCGCCTTGTGCCGTGCGGCGCCCTGCGCACCGCCTGCTCCTTCTTGACTTCATATATAGAAAGTCGCACACTGACGTGTGTGGAGAACCTGCGGGAGCTTCTCGGAGCCGGGCCTCCTGCAGGCACGCTCCAGGTCACCCTCTTCCTCCCGAGCGTCGACCAGGACGGACAGGGGATCGGGCAAGCGGAGTGGCGGGAGCAGGCTCTGCGTGTGTTCGGGCGCCTGTTTCGGGGCGCCACGGCGTTTCCCCCCGGGAGAGGGGTCTGGCGCGACGACCGGCGAGGCGGTGACCTCGTTTTCGACGACACTGTCCTCATCACCTCGTACGTGGATCCCGAGGTTCTCGACGACGCGGCGCTGCGCGAGCTCCGCTGCTTCCTCCACCGCCTGGGCCGCGAGGGACGTCAGGGAGAAGTCGGCGTCGTGATCGGCGGCACCTACTATGGCATCACGGAGTACGACGATGAGGCACACTGAGAGGGATGCGCCGTCGCGCGTGGCGGAGGCCCTCGGCGCGAGCCGAGCCGTACCACTGCCGGGTCTGCCGAGCGGGGGTCCGCTCGACCTGCTGCAGCTTCGCGCCGAAGTGGTGGGCCGATTGCGGTCGACGGGGGGGAGACCGACCGATCCCGAGTGGGATGTCCAGCGGCTGGTGCCGTTCCGCGAGGAGCGCTGGCGCCAGCTCGTGGAGCTGGCCCGGGAACTGAGCTCGGCTGACCGCAGGGTCAGCGCCGGCCAGCTCGCCGCGATTCTCATCGAGCGGGCCATGAACAGCGTCCATCCATCCGATCGCGGCCGGTGATAGGTGGCCGTGCCCCGCCACCCTACCACGTATCAGGCCTGAAACGCCGCGGCCACGCGCCCTATCCCGCCGCGTGCGGCGGGACGGACCACGTCGAGCGCGGTCCGGGTCGTCGACATGACCGCCGTGTCGGGTTCGCACCGCAGTGATCAACTCTGGAGTGGCCGGCCCGTCAAGCGAAACCAGGTGGTCCGGAGCCTCTCACACGTCCATCGGCGAAGGCCGACCAGTCCATCCAAGCGACCGGCTCGGACCTGGGAGCGTCAGCGGCTCGCGAGCGCGAGCGGCACGATGTCGCCCCATGCGGTCGCTGCGCAATCCATGAGAGCGGGCTCGCAGGTACGCGTGGAGCGCCGGCACCGGCCGAAGCTCTCGTCGCATCGCGGCTCCGCCGGCGCCGGCGGCACGTTGGTCCCCGTGCGGGCACCGCATGCCGCGATCACGACCACGAAGCTCGCGAGGCGTGCGCGGCCGCAAGTGAAACAAGCTGCATGTCCGCGCGCTCGCCCGAGTGCTGCCACCCCCCGAGTCTCGTCCGATCGGCCACCTCCCGTCAACGCCGCGCGCGGTTCTGACGCGCGGTTCTGGGCCCGCGACGCCGACGGTGCAGCCCGCCCGGGACAGGGCTGTCCCGTAGCCGGCTGGGGTGGGCGGTGAGCCGGGCCTACCTCGCCGCACGAGCAGGTTCTGTCCGCCGACGCGAGGGGTCTGTGGCCGCAGTCGGGGGGCGGTCTGCCGCAAACCTGGTGTCACCTGCCGCAGGTCCCGGTTGGTATGCCTGCACACCAAGGGCGGGCCCAGCCGCACTTGCGGCCTCACTCCCGTGAGCTGCGGCAAGCCGCCCGGCCTTTGCGGCGGCCGGCGGGGGCTGAGTTTCGCGGAGTTGCACGAGGTCGGCGACGGAAGGGGACGCCCGGTGCCCGCGAGCGGTCCCCGCGCGGGCGCTACTCGGGGCCCCGGCCCCCGCCGGGGACCGTGGGCGCCGGCTCCTCGGTCGCGCGCTTGCGGCGCGGCTTCGCCAGCCGCTCGAGGCGCCGCCAGAACACGCCGTCGACCTTGGCGCGCGCCTCGGCGTTGTCGGGGTAGGCCGCCCGGAGGATGAGCCGCAGGCGCTCCACCCGCGGGATCAGGAGCGTGAAGGCCTGGTCGCGCGCGAGCGTGAGCTGCGTCTTCGGCACGCCCCGGCCCTCGCGGCCGCGGAAGAACGCCCACGCGTCCGCGTGGAGCTCCTCGGCCTTGGCGCGCAGCGCCGCGTCGAGGGCCGTGCCCGCGAAGAGGCCCGGGTTGTGGGCCACGAAGTCCAGCCGCCGGCGCACGTCGCCGGCGGCGTCGGCAAACGTCCCGTCGTCCTCGTCCGCGCGCCACGTCTGCAGGTCCGCGGGCCGGCCGCTCAGCGCGGCCTCGCCCAGCTCCACGAGCTGGTCCTCGAGCTGCTTGAGGTCGGTGATCGCCTGCTCGACGGTCTGCCAGCCCCGGCGCGCCGCGGCGCGCTCCCCGGCCTCAGTCGTGGCGGCGGGCGTCCCGGTCTGCGCGCTCGCGCGCCGGATGAGCGAGGCCGAGACCAGGAGCGCGGCGACCTCCTCGAGCTCGGGCGGAGTCCAGTCGTTGGCATAGCGGCGCAGGTCGCCCGCGGCGACGGCCAGGTTGAGGAGCGAGACGACGTGGCTCTCGAACAGCGGCACCCGGATCGTGGGCTCACGCAGCTCGCTCGCGGAGAGGTTCTCCGCGGCACTGCGGATCCAGGCGAGGAGCAACTGCCGCTGCTCGACCGGCACGGAGTCGAGCAGGTGCAGCGCCAGCTCGAGTGCCGGCTTGCCGTAGATCTGGGAAAGCGGGTGCGGCGGAAGTCGCTCGGTCATCGCGCGTGCTCTCCTTCCCCTCTGGTCCGCCGCTGGCGGCACCCGCGCGAATCGCAGGTGCCGGCCGCGGACGGCCGGCGGGACTTGGAACGACTGGCTTCTTAGCCGGTCGACTGACCGTCTGTCAAGTGGTTTTTGCTCTGGCGCGGTGGCAGGGCCGGGGACCCGCCGCCGTCCCCACCCTGCTCCGTCCGCCCCGCAGCGAGCTCGCGGGAGCTGGCGATCGACGGCGTCGTGGCGCGCCGCACCGGAGCAGGAGCAACGTCAGTCCGGCCCCGGATCTTCGCCCACACCGCGCGCGGGTCCAGGTGGTACTCACACTGGTGCCATGGGTCGATCCCGTCGGCAGGGGGCCGATCGATGATGATGGGGAGTTCCGCTCTGCCGTAGACCTCGCCCCAAAGCAGGAGCTCCCCGAAAGCCGGAGCGGCTATGCCCTGGCCGACGCGCCACTGCAGGAACCACCCCTCGACTCCGGGCGCCAGCGCCGGGGAGCCGTCGGTGGCGTAGTACCCGATGGGGGCGGAGCACCACACGCTGCCGAACTCGCAGCAGTGGAGGCAGTCCAGGTCGGCCTGGGCGTCGACGACGGACGCGCCGCTGCCGCAGGCGAGGACGGCCGATGCGACAGCCAGGAGCACCGCGGCCCGGTACGCGAGGGCGCGCATCACTGCACCTCCGGCAGCGGCGGCCCGTCGATGTTGCGCCAGGGGTGGAGCCGGAAGGTGATGGTGTACCGCCCGGGCTGCCCGTCGCCGAGGGGCCTGGCCCGGATGTGGTAGTCGCCAGCGCGCGGGGCCACGATAGTGAGGGGACGGCTGGTCGGGTCATGACTCCGCAGCCAACCGCGCGCGCTGTTGAATGACCGCCACCGCTGCACCGAACTACGTCGGGCGCACCCGAGCGGCCCACGGGCTCTCGTCGACGGCGCGGGCCCGCGCCGTCCGCCGAAGAGCCGACCGAACACGTTCAAGGCAACGGCTCGAGCTGGATCGTGTACGCGCCGCAGTCGAGGCAGCCGATGTAGGGCAGGTATCCGTAGCCATACGCGACGATTGTGCCCGGGGGAAGTGCGGCGGCCCTCAGCCAGACGCCGGCCTGCCCCCACAACGGAAACGTATAGGCCCAGGCGGCCGACTCGTACCCACGCCGCAGTGGCCAGAGGTTCGGCGCACTCGATCCGGCCCAGAAGCCGTCCGGAAGCGGCTGGCCGTCCGCGCCGACTACGGTCAGATCGACGCAGTTCGACGTGTTGTCCGCGGGCAGTGCGCGGCAGAGCTGGGTCGCGTCCAGGGCGTCGCCCATGGGCTCGACGACCTGCGTGGTCCGGGCGCCGCAGTTCGTGAGCGCTGGGTCGGTGACCACGGGCGCGAAGCCCTGGATCTTGGTCCAGGCAGCTATCCCGGCGTCCCTGGGCCCGCGCGCTGGGACGACGAGCCAGTTCTCGATGCACGGCTCCGGGTAGGGTCCGAAGAGGACACCCACAAAGCCGATCATGGACGACTCGAGTTCCGCTCTGAAGGGCAAGGGCTGCGTCGTGTCCTCCTGGGGCACGCTCCAGATCAGGGACCACGCCTCCACGTCGTCGACGAGCGCCGGAGTGCCGTCCGCGCGCTGGTAGCAGACCTGGTAGAAGCACTTGTCGCTTGGCGGCGCCTCGCGGCAGCCCCAG
>JACRCY010000376.1 GCA_016218785.1 Deltaproteobacteria bacterium | reverse complement strand
GGCTACCCGTATTCGGACTACTACCGGAAGCACTATGTCCGCGGACTGAATGAGGGCAAGGCCCACTCGGTGCTGACGTTCCTACAGGCCCGCGGCGTGCCCGTGGGCGTGCGGGATCGCGCGCGCGTACTGGGCTGCCACGACGAGGCCACGCTCGACCGGTGGATCGTGGCCGCGGCCACGGCGGCCTCCGTCGGCGAGATCCTCGCCACGAAGCCGCCACGGCGTCGGGCCACCGCGTCGCGCGTGCGCCGGCGGGCGGCGCACCCCGCGCGCACGGCCCGCCGGCGACGGCCGTAGGCCCGGCAGCCGGCCCAACCCACGCGCACCCGCACCTCCCGCTCGCCTTTGACGAGGGCACCGGTCCGGCTCACCGGACGCGGCCGGGGATCCGGCCGGACAGTCGCGGGCGCGGCGCCGTGGGTCGGTGCGCTTTGGCGGGGTTGCGACGGTGCGTGGCGGGCACGCGGCGTGCAAGTCCTCGGTACGAGGATCCCGTGCCCTCCTACCTGCACTACGCGCTCCTGGTGCCCTTCCAGCACCGGCCGGCGCTCGCGGCCGAGCTGCTGCGGAGCGTGTTTCGCCTGCCACTGCCGGCCGCCCGCGTGGCGCACATCGACGACGCGGCGGTGAGCCGCGTCATCCCCACCGAGCACCGGCCCGACCTCGTCGTGGTGAATGGCCGCCGCGTCCCAGCGTTCGGGGTCGTACTCGAGGTCCAGCTCGGCCGCTCGCCCCAGAAGTCGTTCGTGTGGCCCTTGTACCACGCCGCCCTCCGCGTCCGCCTGAGCGCGCCGGTCGCGCTGCTGGTGGTCACGCCCCGCGCCCCGGTCGCCGAGTGGGCTCGCGCGACCATCGACACTGGCCAGCCGGGCGGCGCCTTCGCCCCGTTGGTCCTCGGCCCCGACAACCTCCCACGCGTGACCGACGTCGAGCAAGCCTGCGGCGCGGTCCAGCTCGCCTTGCTCGGCGCGCTGGTGCACGGCCAGGCACCGGACGGCCGCGACGTGGTCATCACCGCCCTGAAGGCCGCCAACAACTTGCGGCGCCTCGACATCGAGCGCGCGTCCCAGTACCATGACCTCGTGCTCGGCGTGCTGCCTGAGGAGCAGCGCCGGGCGGTGGAGGCAGCGATGGCCAGTGCACCCGATCCCCACTACGTCAGCGAGTACTCCCGCCGCCTGACCCAGAGATGGCTCGAGGGCAAGGCCGAGGCCGTGCTGACGGTGCTCAGCGCACGCGGCCTGCGGGTGCCGGCGCGGGAGCGCGCCCGCCTGCTCGGCTGCGACGACCCCGCAACCCTGGACGCCTGGATCGCGGCCGCGGCCACGGCCGAGTCGGTGACCGACGTGCTGGCCGCGACGCCGCGCCGGCGGCGGGCCCCAGCGCCACGCGTGCGCCGCCGTACGGCGCACACCACGCGGCCGGGCCGGCGGCGAGCGTCGTAGCCGGCCGCGGCTGGCGGCGCCAGGCTCGTGCCGATGGAGCCGACCATGAAACCTGACCCTGGAATCGAACCCGTCCGCGAGGTCCGCAAGGCCGTGTCGCGCAGCGTGGGCAACGACCCCGCGCGCCTGGTCGCGTACTACATCGAGCTGCAGGAGCGCTTCGCGGGGCGGCTGCAGCACGCGGCGGGCGAAGGCGCGACGGAGGAGGAAGTCGCGGCCGGCGCGGCAAGCGTGGCCCGCGACCCCCCCTGACCGCGGCGGGTGGCCACGCCACCGCCGACGCGTGCGGGGCAAGCCCCGCGCACCCGCACCACCCGCGTGTGCCTCGCGAGGGCGTGTGTCCGGCCACCCGGACGCGTCCGGGGATCCGGCCGGACAGTCGCGGGCGCGGCGCCGTGGGTCGGTGCGCTTTGGCGGGGTTGCGCCGGCGCGCGGCGGGCACGCGGCGTGCAATGCCTCGGCGCGAGGATCCCGTGCCCTCCTACTTGCACAACGCGCTGGTCGTCCCCTTCCAGCACCGGCCGGCGCTCGCGGCCGAGCTGCTGCACAGCGTGTTCAACCTCCCGCTGCCATCCGCCCGCGTGGCGCGCGTCGACGACGCGGCCGTCAGCCGGGTCATCCCCACCGAGCACCGCCCCGACCTCGTCGTGGTCCTCGGCCGCCCGGCCCCGCGCTACGGCATCGTGCTCGAGGTCCAGCTCGGGCGCTCGCCCCAGAAGTCGTTCGTGTGGCCGCTGTACCACGCCGCCCTCCGCGCCCGCCTGAGCGCGCCGGTCGCGCTGCTGGTGCTGACGCCCCACGCTCCGGTCGCCGCCTGGGCGCGCGCGACCATCGACACCGGCCAGCCCGGCGGCGCCTTCGCCCCGTTGGTCCTCGGCCCGGACAACCTGCCGCGCGTGACCGACCTCGAGCACGCCTGCGCCGCGCCCCAGCTCGCCCTGCTCAGCGCGCTGGTGCATGGCTTCGCGTCGGACGGCCGGGACGTGGTCATGACCGCCCTCACGGCCGCCAACAACCTGCGGCGCCTCGACAGCGAGCGCGCGTCCCAGTACCATGATCTCGTGCTCGGCGTTCTGCCCGAGGAGCAGCGCCGGGCGGTGGAGGCAGCGATGGCCAGTGCACCCGATCCCCACTACGTCAGCGAGTACTCCCGCCGCCTGATCCAGAGCCGGCTCGAGGGTCTGGCCGAGGGCGTCGCCAAGGGCGTCGCCAAGGGCGTCGCCAAAGGCGTCGCCAAGGGCAAGGCCGAGGGCCTGCTCGCCATCCTCCGGGCGCGCGGCGTGCGGGTACCCGCCCCAGAGCGCGCGCGACTGCTCGGCTGCGACGACCCGGCCACGCTTGACGCCTGGATCGCAGCCGCCGCGACGGCTGAGTCCGTCGGCGAGGTCCTCGCCACCAAGCCGCGCCGGCGTGGGGCTACCACGTCGCGCGTGCGCCGGCGCACGGCGCACCCCGCGCGCACCGCCCGCCGGCGACGGCCGTCCTAACTGGGGCGCGGGCGGCGACGCCAGGGGAGGCGAGTCGCATGCTACGCATCTGGGAAGCCCAGCCCCTCGCGGGACGGTGCTTGCGGTTGGGCTTGACCGACGGCTCCGTGATCGAGCGTGACGTGCGCCCGCTCCTGCGCGGGCCCATCTTCGCGGCGCTGCTCGATGACGACGCCGCCTTCCGCGATCTGCGGGTCGAGGGCGGCACGGTCGTCTGGGCCAAGGGCGTAGATCTGTACCCCGACGTGCTCGTCTGGGACGGGCCACCGCCCGAGGAGCCACGGTCGCAACCGGCCGCCACCCGCCCCGCTCCAGCTCACCCCTGAGTCCCCACCGCTCCACGCTAGCGTTCTCCAACGGATACCGCGTTCTCTCCCGGGCATCTGTCCGGCGCACCGGACGCGTCCGGGGATCCGGCCGGACGGCGGCGAGATTGGTGAGCTGGCTCGACGGGGTTTGGCGGGGTTGCGCCGGCGCGCGGCGGGCACGCGGCGTGCAATGCCTCGGTACGAGGCCCCCATGCCCTCCTACTTGCACACCGGGCTGCTCGTCCCCTTCCAGCACCGGCCGGCGCTCGCGGCGGAGCTGCTGCGCGGCGTGTTTCACCTCCCGCTGCCTTCCGCCCGCGTGGCGCGCATCGACGACGCGGCCGTCAGCCGGGTCATCCCCACCGAGCACCGGCCCGACCTCGTCGTGGTCCTCGGCCGCCGGGCCCCCCGCTACGGCATCGTGCTCGAGGTTCAGCTCGCGCGTTCGTCCCACAAGGCTTACGTGTGGCCCTTGTACCACGCCGCGCTTCGTACCCGCCTCCGCGCTCCGGTCGCACTGCTCGTGCTGACGCCCCACGCCCCCGTCGCCGTCTGGGCGCGCGCGACCATCCAGACCGGACAGCCGGGCGGCGGCTTCGCTCCGTTGGCCCTCGGCCCGAAGGACCTCCCGCGCGTCACCGACCTCGAGCAAGCGTGCGGCGCGCCCCAGCTCGCCCTGCTCAGCGCGCTGGTGCACGGCCAGGCGCCGGACGGCCGCGACGTGGTCATCACCGCGCTCCGGGCGGCGGCCGGCTCGCGGCTACTCGACACCGCGCGCGCGTCTCAGTACCATACTCTCGTGCTCGGCGCCCTGCCCGAGGAGCAGCGCCGGGAGGTGGAGGCAGCAATGGCCAGTGCACCCGATCCCCACTACGTCAGCGAGTTCTCCCGCCGCATCATCCAGAGCCACATCGAGGGCAAGGCCGAGGGCAAGGCCGAGGGCCTGCTCGCCGTTCTGGCCGCGCGCGGCCTGGCGGTGACCGCGCCGGAGCGCGCGCGCGTGCTGCGCTGCGACGACCCTGCCACGCTCGACGCGTGGATCGCAGCCGCGGTCACGGCCGCCTCGGTCGCGGAGGTTCTAGCCCCGATCCCGCGGCGGCGACCGGCGCTGTCACCGCGCGTGCGCCGGCGCACCGCGCGCCCCTTGCGCGCTCGCCGGCGGCGACCGTCGTAGCAGCAACGCCACGCGGTGGAGGCAGCGCCGGCCAGCACCCCCAATCCCCCCTACGTCCGCGGCCTCAACGAAGGCCGCCCCGTGGGCAGGGCCGAGGGCAAGGCCGAGGGCCTGCTCGCCATCCTGACGCGGCGCGGCCTCGAGGTCACCGGCGAGGAGC
>JACRCY010000375.1 GCA_016218785.1 Deltaproteobacteria bacterium | reverse complement strand
GGCCGGGCCCCGCGCGTCCGGCCCCGCCGCCGGCGGCCCACCGGCCGCCCTCGGTGGACGACGTCGTCGCCCGCCTCGGCTCGGCGACGCTGGGCGGCGACACGCGCGCGGGGAAGATCATCGCGGCCGGCCTGCGGGCCGCCCAGGACCGCCACCGGCCGCGCGGGGGGCCGGGCCACCACCGGCGCTGAGGGCCGCGCCCCCGCGCCGCCGTCAGTGGAACACGACCTCCTGGTCGTCGATGAAGAGCCGCCGGATGCCGCTCGCGCCGGCCTGGCTCACCGCCAGCTCCACCGAGGTGCGTGAGATCTGCTGCTCGATGCGCCGCCCCTGCTGCTGTGGCACGAAGTACTCCTCGACGCCGTAGCGCACGCTGAGCCCGTGCCACGCGGACCCCTCGCGCACCGTGCCGCGGATCACCACGGGCCAGCGCTGCCGGAGGCGGTCGCGGTCGTGGGAGAGCTGCCGGGCCTCGTGGAAACGACCCCCGGAGGAGCGCTCCAGCGCCACGTAGACCGTCTCGTTGAGCTTGAACTGCTCGCCCGTCGGGTTGAGCCGCTGCACCTCCTCGGCGCTGAAGCGCGAGATGCGGTAGTTGAGCTGCACGTAGTCCCCGGAGAGGATGCTGCGCGGGTCCACCGGCACGCACTCGAGCACCACGGTCGCGCCGGTGCGCAGCAGGTGCACGCGCTTGGCCACCATGACGCCCAGCACCAGCAACTGGGCCGCGACGACCGCGATGAAGCCGAGGCGCACGCGGCGGCTCACGGGGCCACCCCCGGCGCGCCGCCCGCGCCCTCGCCCCCGGCCGGCTTGCGGGCCTCGCGCACGACCCGACGCCGGAGGCGCTCGAGCGCGAAGCCGCCCCCGAACACGAGGATCCCGGTCGCGATGAAGAGGAGCGAGCCCGAGAGGAGGTCCCAGAAGAGGTCGAAGTAGCGGGTGGCGATCTGCAGCACCAGCGCGCCGATGGTCACGTTGGCGAGCGCGGCGGAGTTGACGCGCGTGCTGTAGTAGATGAGGACGCCGTCGACCACGAAGAGCAGCACGTTGAAGACGGCCGAGTAGACCTCCCAGGGCACGCGCGGGCCGGCCGCGAAGATGACGGCGGCGGCGATCACGAACACCGCGGCCGAGAGGACGAGGGGCAGCCGGGCCGCGCCGCGCAGCCAGAGTGCGGCGTAGAAGCCCACCGCCAGCGCCATGAAGAGCACGATGAGCGTGACTACGACTGGTTCGGCGCTGAAGATCGAGCGCTGCTCCGGCACCTTGAACGAGACGGCGTAGAGCATGAGGAAGATGGCGAGCGCCGCGGCGCCGTCGAGCAGCGCGGCCCGGTAGCGGGCGGCGTCGGCGACGCGGCCGAGCCAGTGCCGTGCCTGCTGGCTCACCAGGAAGATCACGGTGGCGAGGACCACGAAGCCGAGGCAGTAGGCGACGTAGTACTCGCGGTGGGTCATCCCCATCGCGAAGAGGCCGATCCCCTTCACCGCGAGCGTGGCCAGGGCCAGGAAGTACGCGAGGAAGCGGTCGAGGCGCCAGCCGCCGGGTCGGTGGCTGTAGGAGAGCGCGCCGAGGAGCAGGCCGACCAGGCCGAGGTGGGTGAGCACCAGCAGCACCGGCTTCCGCCCCACCGGCGCCACCAACAGGAGGAGGCCGTATCCGAGGCCGGCGAGGAGCAGGCGCAGGTCGTGCCCCCGGCGCCGGAGCAGGTGGACGAGACCGCCCGCCACGGCCGTGAGTGCCACCAGCTCCACGACCAGCCGCAGGACCGGCCGCTGATCGAACCAGGTGACGAAGTCGAGCTTGAGCGGCCACGACAGGCCGATGAGGGGCGCGAAGAGCGCCAGCCAGCCGCAGACCCCGAACAGCCACGCGGCCAGGCGCAGCGCCGGCCGCGCGCAGAGACGCGCGAGGCAGAGGAGCAGGACGCCGAAGGGGAGGTGCAGGACGAGGAACGCGAACCCGCCCGCGTCGGTCCGCGTGGGCAGGTGCGCGAGCCAGTAGCCGTTGACCTGATAGAAGAAGAAGAGCAGCTCCACGGCGGCGGCGAGCACCCCGATTGCGTCCCCCTTGCGCGCGAACAGGTAGAAGAGCGCGGCCGGGAACAGCACGAAGAGGTAGTTCGGGTTGGCGTACTGGAACAGCTCCCAGCAGTTCCACACCAGCGCCAGCAGCGCGGCCAGGTAGTACCCCCAGCGCTCGTCCATCACCACCGCCAGGGCCAGCGTGCCCAGCAGCCACGCGAGCACGCCGTTCGTCGGGTGCGCGGAGATGTGGAAGATCTGCGCCACCAACCCGATGGCGGCGCCGAAGCTGAGCATGCCGAGGAGCAGCAGCCCGCGGCCGGCGAGCGGGTGCACGCGGCGGGAGAAGAGCAGGAGGTAGCTCCCGCCGTAGGTCAGCGCGAGCAGCAGGAAGACCTGCACGAGCTTCAGGCCCGGCGGCATGCGGCGCCAGTTGGCCGCATAGAAGAGGATCAGCCCGACGCCGATGAGCAGGACCGCGATGGCGATGAGGATGGCCGGCACGCGCGCGGCCAGGCTGCGTCGGGCCGGCGGCGGCGCGAGCGGGTAGAGCGCCAGGATCCGGTCCGCCTGCTCGGGCCCGAGCAGCCCGCCCTGCACCCAGCGGTGCGCCTCCTGGTGGAGGAACGCGCGCTGCTCCGGCGTGGCCCCGGGACCTGCGCCGCTGGCGCCATCGGTAGACAGGCTCGCCTCCCTCGCGCTCCCCGAATGCTAGGCCAGCGGCGGCGTCACCGCAAGGCGCCGCGCCCGGCGAGCCGGCAGTCGGAGCGACGGCGCCGCCGCCGCCACCCGCCGGCCAGGAGCACGACCACGTCGGCCGCGGCCGTGGCCCGGCGGGCGCCGCTCCCGCCGACCCGGCAGGAGCACCCGGCCGTAACCGTGACCGGCACGCGGGTCGCGGTCGCCTCGCCCACCGTGGCGCCGATCTCGGTCTGGCCCGCGCCCTGCGCCGTGACGAGGCCCGCGCTCACGCGCGCCACGCCCTCGTCGCCGGCGCTCCACGCCGCGGCGTCCGTCGCGTCGAGCCCGTCGGCGCACGAGCCGAAGAACGCGAGCGCGCGCAGCTGCCGCGTCTGCCCCGACTCGAGGGGGAGCGGCCCGGCCGGGGCCGCGCCGCTCTCGTCGACGATGGTCACCTGCTGCGTGGCGGCGAGGTCGGTCACGGCCTGGTACGGGCCCGCGGCGGTCGCCTGGTAGGTGAAGCGCTGCGGCTGCGCGTCGCGGTTCACCAGGATCAACACCGCCCGCGCCGCGTTGTTCCAATCGGGGAAGTCGCCGTCCACCCCGCCGCCCGTGGAGTCGGCGCGGCGGCTGGTCGACCGGCCGCCGCCGCGCACCTCGACGGCCCGCGCCGCGTAGGGGCCGCTCCCCTCGACGTGGACCTGCAGGCTCGCGGTCGTGCAGTCGTGGGTGAACTCCAGGTAGGCCTGGCCGAGCGGGCCGACGGCGACGCTCGTGCCGGCGGCGGGCAGCGTGGCG
>JACRCY010000365.1 GCA_016218785.1 Deltaproteobacteria bacterium | reverse complement strand
GGGGGCCGGCGCAGCGGCTGGCGGGGCCGCCGGCGCGGTGGCCGGGGTGGCGGCGCCGGGCGCCGCCACTCCCGCGCTGCACGCGGTGCAGCCGAGGAGAGCAGCGCCAACGATCCAGCGATTGAGCCCAGCCACCCCGAACTCCTTCCCGCCGCGCGCGGCGGCAAGCCGTCCTGGCTGCGGTTACGGCGCCGGTGGCCTCACCTTCTGCAGCCCCAGCGGATCGTAGGGCTCGCGCTTCGGAAAGTGGAGCGTGAGACCCACGGCCAGAATGACCGCGTGGCCGGTGCCGAACTTCTCCATGATGGTGTGCGCCGCGGGCGCGCCCGCGCCGTCGAGCAGGTACGCGAACGAGCAGTCGACGAGGAACGGCGGGCGGAGCGGGATCTGCACGCCGACCATCGCCTGCAGGCCGAAGCCCGCCCGGGTGGCGGTCGGGCCCTGGTACCACGCCTTCGTGATGACCGGCCCGAGGTGGGCGGCCGCGTACCACACCGGCGCGTGGCGCCACAACGTCACGAAGCGGTAGCGCGCCCCCACCAGGAGCGGGATCGCGAGCGCGCCGTCGTCCGGGCCATCGGTCCCGATCGGGCGGCGGTAGTACCAGGTGCCCAGCTGCCCCTCGAGCACGAGGCCGTTGCCCAGGCCCCAGCCGCTCGACACCGCGTCTCCGCCCCCCGGCTGGCGGCCACCGCCGAGCGGGGCGAAGAGCCCGAAGCTGGCCGCGAGCCACAGGCCCCGGTTGGCGGCCAGGCGCGCATCGGGCGGGGGCGTGACCGGGCGGTCGAACGGCGCCCCCGGGTCGGGCGGCTCCTCGTCCGCTGCGGCCGCGGCAGGGAGCGCCAGCGCGGCGACCCCGACGAGGACGGCGAGCGCGAGCACGCGGCCCCGCCGCCTCCCGGCGTGGAACCGTCTCCAGCAGCGAGCGTCACCCATGCGCGAGAGCCTCGGCCGTCAGCCTAGTCCCGGAGGCCGCATCAGGGCAAGCGCCGCGGTGGTGGCGACCACGAGCCTCGCTCGACGGTCTCCGCCGGCACCTCGTTGACGCTCGCGCGAGGCCCGGAGCATACTGGGCGGCCCCTTGGGGGGCGATGATCCCGGTCCCGACCACGAGGTGCAGATGTCCGCTTCGCCGCCCGATGCGCGCGCCACCTGTACCCCGGCGCGAGGGGCGTCATCGACATGGGCGCGGAGAGCACCCGCGCGGCGCGCCTGGGCGAAAACGGCGACGTGCTCGAGTTCGCCATCAACGACAAGTGCGCCTCGGGCACCGGGGTCTTCCTGGACGCCATGGCGCGCCTGATGGGCGTCGCGCTCGAGGAGATGGGACCGCTGTCGCTCACCTCCACGAGCGACCTGGCGTACTCGTCCACCTGCGTGGTCTTCGCCCGCCACGAGGTGCTGGCCTACCTGCGCCGCGGGGTGCCCAGGAGCGCCGTCCTGGCCGGCGCCTGCAACGCCCTGGCGAACCGGGTCCACGCCATGCTGCGCAAGGTGGGCGTCGAGGAGGAGTTCGTGATCTCCGGGGGCATCGCGCGCAACCCGGGCGTGGTGCGCCGACTCGAGCAGAAGCTGAAGGTCACCGCCAGGATCCACGAGCACCCGCAGCTGGTCGGGGCGCTGGGCGCGGCCCTGTTCGCGCGGGACCTGGCCGCCCGGCAGGGCTCGCGGCGGTCGGGTCCCTCATGAGGGCCAACTACGGCTACGCCGACGGCTCGGGCGAGTACTACCTCACCATCGACACGGAGCGCTGCGACGGCTGCGGTGACTGCGTGCCGGTGTGCCCGGCCGCGGTCTTCGCGGTGGAGCCCGACGACTACGACGAGCCCAAGGCCGTGGTGCGGACCGAGGTGCGGCGTCGCCTGGCAGAGGTGTGCCCGGGGCGGTCGGCGTGCGAGCGCCGCAACGCCGTCATGTGCCACTCGGCGTGCCCGCGCCAGGCGATCGAGCACACCTGGTAGAGGAGCGAGACACCGTGAACACCGTCAACGAGATCTTCGACGCCATGCCGGCGTCCTTCCGGCCCGAGGCCGCGGCCGGGCTCGAGGTGGTCTACCAGTTCGACATCACCGGCGAGGGGGGTGGCCAGTGGTACGCCGCGATCAAGGACGGCACGCTCGCGCTTCAGGCCGGCCGGCACTCGAGCCCGAGCGCCACGATCACGGCCAGGGCCGAGGACTACCTGGCGGTCGCGAACGGCCAGGCCAACGAGATGATGGCCTTCGCCACCGGCAAGCTGCGGGTGAAGGGCAGCATCGTCCTGGCCATGAAGCTCAACAAGATCTTCAGGCGCAAGTAGGCGCCCGGCCTCTCACTCGGCGGGGCCTCCGCCCTCGGGGGGCTGTCGCAACCGCCCGCGGGGTACAATGGGGCCATGGCACACGCGCTTCCGCCCATGATGCGTGCCGCCGTGGTCCCGGCCGCGGTCGCGGCGCTGGTGGCGCTGGTGGGCCTGACGGCGTTGACGGCGTCCTGCGGCGGCGACGGCCCGCTCCCGGCCATCACCGCCGAGGAGCTGGTCACGGTCACCGACACGTCGTTCGTCATCTCCTTCACCACGGACCTCGAGGCCGACACCGTGATCGAGTACGGGAGCACGCCGGACTTGGGCTCGCGCGCCCGGCTCGAGGAGCGCACGCGCTTCCATCAACTGGAGGTCACCGGGCTGTCGCCCGGCACGCGCTACTACTACCGCGCAGCGAGCGGCCGCGCGCGCGGCACGGTGATGGACTATTCGCCCGGCGAGGTCACCACGCTCACGGCCCCGCCCGGCGACCTGCTCTTCACCTTCGCCACGCTCAACGACACCCACGTGGGCGAGGGAGTGGCCGGGCTCATCACCGGCACCGACGGCACGCCCCTGAACGAGGGCTTCACCTGGCCCGACCCGGCCAACCCCTACTGGAGGTTCATGAACCGGGCCGTGGTCGACGCCATCAACACGAGCGCGGCCGAGTTCACCGTCATCAAGGGCGACTTCACCTCCGCCTACACCGAGACGCAGTTCCTCGACGCCAAGGCCATCTTCGACGGGCTCACCGCGCCCTACTACCCGCTGCGGGGCAACCACGACCGCCAGGGCGAGCAGCCGGCCGACTACTACCAGCAGGTCTTCGGTCGCGACCCGTCCTGGTACGCCTTCACGCACCAGGGGCATCGCTTCATCCTGCTCGACTCGGTCGACCCCGCGACGGGCGAGGCCGCCATCGCCGCCGCCGAATGGACCTGGCTCGAGGCGGAGGTCGCCGTCCTCGCCGGCGAGCGGGTGCTGGTGTTCCTGCACCACCCCGTGCTCGGAATGCAGCGTCTGGAGACCGCGGACGGCAACCGCCTCCTCGACCTCCTCCAGGGGCGCGGCGTGGTCGGCATCTTCTCCGGCCACACCCACGGCGCCGCCATCTTCCACGACCCCCGCCTGGGCGACGCGCCCCTGGTGACAACCCCGACCTCGAAGGAGTACCCGGGCGGCTACGCGCTCTACCGCGTCCACACCGGCGGCTACATGCAGACGTTCCGCCGCCTCGACTGCGGCGAGTGTCGCGAGTGGATCGACATCACGCGCGGCGAGTACTTCGGCGCGGCGCCCGACCTGCAGCTGGGGAAGGTGGCGGAGCGGAACTTCGTCTACCTCTACCCGTAGGCCCTACGCAGCGCAGGCCTGGAGCCGACGCGAGCCGCACGACGGCTGCCTCGTCCTCCAGGGCGGCCTGCCCGCGGTGGACGAGTTCGGGTGCCCGAGACCCGAAGTAGCCGTCTCGCCCCGGTGGGGCCCGACTCCCCGATCTGGGGGGTGCGCTCGGGGCACGGGCGTGGGGCTCGTGACCCCACGACCCCGGTGCTCCGTCGTAAGAGCGCGACACCGCCGGCGGCGCAAGCCCCGAGCTGAGCGACAGCCCCAAGAGCTTCACGTGCCCGCCCCCGACGCCGCCGCTCGACGCGGCGCAGGGCGTGAAGCGCTGGGTCACCGACCCGACCTCGTTCGCCACCTGGAAGCTCACCTACGACGACGTCGCGCTGCTCGACCCGGCCACGGTCGCGGCCTGGCCGGACGGCCCGGACATGCCGGCCACGCCGGTGGTGGTGCAGGCCGACGACGGTACCCCAGCGGTGTGGGTCATCGACGCGGGCCCCGGCCGGCCGTCGCAGCGGCGCCACGTGATCGACCCCGCCTCGCTCGCGGCGTGGCGGTTCGCGGGCGCGGTGGCGACGCGCCCGGCCGCCGAGGTGTACGCCAACCCGGTCGGCCTGCCCTGGCGGCCGGCGCCGTTCGCGTTCCAGGCCTCCGGCCGGCCGCAGGTCCACCTCCTCGACGATGCGCCGCCGCCGGCCGGGTCGGACGGCGGCGTGGCCAGCGGGGACGGCGGGAGGCCCGGGACGGACGGCGGTGGCGAGTTCGTCACGCCCGACGG
>JACRCY010000364.1 GCA_016218785.1 Deltaproteobacteria bacterium | reverse complement strand
TTCGTCACCGAGCTCTGCTATGGCGCGACGCGGCGGCGGCTGGCGCTCGACTTCGCGCTCAAGCCGCTGTCGCACCAGAAGCTGGAGGGGCTCGAGGACAGGGTGCTGGCGGCGCTGCGACTGGGCGTGTACCAGCTCTTCTACCTTCGGGTGCCCTCGCACGCGGCGGTGGGCGACACGGTGGAGGCGTTGAAGGAGGTGGGCCTCGAGCGCGCGGCCGGCTTCGCCAACGCCATCCTCCGCAAGCTGTCGCAGCTGCCGGCGCAGCCGCTTCCCGACGCGGCGGCGGACCGCGCGGCGTACCTGTCGGTGAAGGAGAGCCACCCGGAGTGGCTGGTGCGCCGGTGGCTGCGGCAGTTCGGCCCGGAGCGCGCCGAGGTGATGCTGGCGTCGGACAACGAGGCGCCGCCGCTGGTGGTGCGCACCAACACCGTGAAGGTGTCGCGCGACGAGCTGTTGGCGCAGCTCGCGGAGGTGGGCGTGAAGGCGCGCCCCACGCCGCTGTCTCCGCTGGGCGTGGTGCTGGAGAGCCCCGGCCGCGTGGAGGACGTGTACGGCTACGCGCAGGGCCTGTGGCAGGTGCAGGACGAAGCGGCGCAGTTGGTGGGGGTGTACGCGCAGGTGCCGGCGGGCGCGAGGGTGCTGGACGCCTGCGGCGCGCCGGGCGGGAAGACGTGTCACCTCGCACAGACGAACGAGGTGATGTCGCTCGACGTGCACCGCAACAAGCTGCCGAAGATCGCCGACGAGGCGAAGCGGCTGGGGCTGTCGGCGCGGGTGGAGACGCGCTGCGTGGACGCGTCGAAGCCGCTGCCCGCAGAGCTGGGCGAGTACGACGTGGTGCTGGTGGACGCGCCGTGCACGGGGCTGGGCACGCTGCGCCGGCACCCGGAGGCCCGCTACCGCCGCACCGAGGCCGACTTCGCGCCGCTCACCGCGGTGCAGCGGGCCATCCTCGAGTCCTGCCAGCGCGCGGTGAAGGTCGGGGGCCTGCTGGTGTACGCGGTGTGCAGCACCGACCCCTCGGAGGGCGCGGACCAGGTGGAGATGTTCCTGCGCAGCCACCCGGACTTCACGGCCGAGCCGCCGACGGGCCTGGGCGCGCTGCCGACGTGGCAGGGGCACCTGCGCACGCTGCCGGGGCCGGAGGGGCTCGACGGCTTCTTCGCCGCGCGGCTGCGGAAGATGTACTGAGCGGCTGTCGTGGAGGCCACCCACCGAGGAGCGGGCGCGGCGGAGCGAGCCCGCCATCGGGGAGCGCGGAGGCGAACCCGATGACGGGCCAGAAGTAGTCGCGCGTCGCGATTGCGACAGTGTCGCCGGCGACAGCGACACTGCAGGCGCCCATCATCGACCCGCCGACCTTCGTTCGTCCGGTGACGATGGGCTGAGCGCCGCTGGCATTGATCCGCGCGAGGTACACCGGCAGGCCACCGTCGCTCGCGTACTCGGTCCACGCCCGGGCGAAGTCGTTTCCCCATGCCGCGACGGAGCCGTAGCCCGAAGCGGAACCGAGCCCCAGCGGGACAGGCGTCGGATCCTCCAGTGCGCCGACGTAGGAAGACCGAGCGACCTCGAAGCCCGAGGGCCCAGTGCGGACGAGCAGCCCGCGCTGCGGGCCCAGCGCGATGCTGCCCGTACCCCAGGGCACTTCGACCCGGCGCGGCGGTCTGTCGAGTCGGACGCCAGCCGGCGTGAGCCGTGAGAGCCCAAGCGCCGCGGGTTGACCGGCTGAGCTCTCCTCCATCCACGCGGTGACGAACTCGCCGCCAACGGGCGCGACCGAGAAGCCTGGCGCCATCACAGGCGGATCGTCCGGAGCCGGCTGCGAGGGGATCTCGCTGGAAAGCTCGATGGGGTCATGGCGGTTTCGGGCCTGGG
This sequence comes from Deltaproteobacteria bacterium, assembly GCA_016218785.1. Lineage (GTDB taxonomy): Bacteria > Myxococcota_A > Polyangia > JACRCY01 > JACRCY01 > JACRCY01. The sequence goes on along the minus strand of JACRCY010000364.1, from coordinate 9,783 downwards.
CTTCCATCGGCTCGCGCGTGCATCGCGCGAAGGCGAACGCCACGAGCGCCATCGCAACAACCCGTCCACGCACGGCTCAAAGCCAGCCCCGCCGAGTGAGACGTTGCCACCCCGCCACGCGAGAATCTCCGGCGGCCGAGCGTCAGAGGCTTCTCCACCGCGAAGGCCGGCCGCGGCGGGGCGGCCGTCCTCGGCGACGGGGGGAGTGTCTTCCGGCTACTTCGCCGAGAACGGGTCGACGGGCTTGAGGAAGCCGTATCTCCGGAAGTCGGCGTCACCCGTGTAGAGCGTCCTGACGCCGTGCAGGCGGAGGAGCGCCGCGAGGTGCGCGTCCGAGACGGCCTTCCCGCGCGGGGGGACGTCGGCCGCAATGGCCTGGTAGACCTTCCAGAAGCCGGGCTCCTCGGTGAGCACGCGCGCCTGGGGGAGGTTCAAGAGCTCATCGACCAACTCCATCGCGTCCCGGGGCGTCAACGGTGAGGCGTAGACGCTGTGGCCCGTCGACAGCCGGAGAAACGCCGAGATGACGCCCCAGGTCAGGCAGAGCGGCTCGTCTCGCTGCGCACAGTCGTTCAGAAACGCCACCGCCGCTCCGTGGCGGGCGCTGCTGCTGTCGGCGGCGTAGAGGAGGACGTTGGCGTCGAGGGCGTAGCTCACGAAGGAGCGTCCTCGCGGTCGAGGAGCGCGGCCACGGCTTCGCGGTCTTCGAGGTCGATCTTCGCCGGGCCCATCGGTCGCGCCGTCCACCTGAGCGTGCGCGGCGCCGGCCGGCGCTTGCGGTCCTGCAGGGCCTGCTCGAGGAGCTCACTGACGAGCTTGCCGAGCGTGGTCCCCTCCGACTTCTGCAGCCGCTTCAGGTCCCTCAGGACGGGCCCGTCGATGTCGATGGTGGTGCGCATGCATCAGTCATCACATTCCAGCGCATCAGATGTCAAGCCAGGTGTCCGCGTCGCCCATGTCACATGGCCAGCATGGCGCTGCTTGCCGGCTCCGAGCTCCCGCCGCTTTCCCGTCGCGCCCTCCACGCCCCTGCGCTACACCGCGCGGTTCTTCCCCCGGAGGCCCCATGTCCCTCTCGCTCCTCACCGCGCTCCTCGTCGCCGCCGCGCCCGCGAAGCACGCGTACACCGTACAGGACCAGGTCACCCTGAAGCGCGTCCTCGGCTTCAAGGCGTCGCCCGACGGCGCCCGCGTCGTCTACGCGCTGCGCACCACCGACCTCGAGGCGAACAAGGGCCGCGTCGACCTCTGGCTGGTCAACGCCGACGGCACCGGCACCCGCCAGCTCACCTCGCATCCGGACAACGACACCGACCCGGTCTGGTCTCCCGACGGCAGCGCCATCTACTTCCTCACCTCGCGCGGCGGCTCGGGCCAGGTCTGGCGCATCCCCACGGACGGCGGCGAGGCCGTGCAGGTGACGAAGTCGCCGGTGGACATCGACACCTTCAACCTCTCGCCCGACGGCAAGTCGCTCGCGTTCTCCGCCGAGGTCTTCGTGGACTGCGACACCCTCGACTGCACCGCGAAGCGCCTCGAGGAGAAGGCGAAGTCGAAGGCCACCGGCCGCGTCTACGACTCGCTCTTCTTCCGCCACTGGGACACCTGGAAGGACGGCCGCCGCGCGCACCTCTTCGTGCAGAAGCTCGACGGCGGCGCCGCCGCCGTGGACGTGATGCGCAAGATGAACGCCGACGCGCCCTCGAAGCCCTTCGGCGGCCCCGAGGAGTACACCTTCACCCGCGACTCGAAGGCCCTCGTCTTCACCGCCCGCGACGTGGGCCGCGAAGAGGCCTGGAGCACCAACCTCGACCTCTTCCTCGTCCCCGCCGACGGCTCGAAGGTGCCGCTGCGCCTCACCGCGTCCAACAAGGCCACCGACACCGCGCCCACCTTCTCGCCCGACGGCACGAAGCTCGCGTACCTCGCCATGTCCCGGCCCGGCTACGAGGCCGACAAGTACCGCGTCATGGTGCGCGACTGGCCGCTGGGCAAGGAGCGCTCGCTGGTGGACTCCTGGGACCGCTCGCCGCAGTCGCTCGCCTGGGCGCCCGACGGCAAGACGCTGTACGTCACCGCCGACAACCTCGGGCAGCACGCGCTCTTCGCCATCGACGTCGCCACCTCCGAGGTGAAGCCGGTGCTGTCCGACGGCACGGTGGTCACGGTGCAGCCGACGCCGGCCGCGCTGCTCTTCTCGCGGGACTCGCTCACCTCGCCGGTCGACGTGTACGCGCTGCCACTGGACGGCAAGGGGCCGTTCAAGCCGGTGACGCAGGTGAACGCCGAGGCGCTGGCGGCCGTCTCCTTCGGCGAGCCGGAGCAGTTCAGCTTCAAGGGCTTCAACGACGAGACGGTGCACGGCTACCTCGTCAAGCCCGTCGGCTTCGACCCGAAGAAGAAGTACCCGCTGGCGTTCCTGGTGCACGGCGGGCCGCAGGGCAGCTTCGGCAACCACTTCCACTACCGGTGGAACCCGCAGACGTACGCGGGCCGCGGCTACGCGGCGGTGATGGTCGACTTCCACGGCAGCACCGGCTACGGGCAGGCCTTCACCGACTCCATCCGCGGCGACTGGGGCGGCAAGCCGCTCGAGGACCTGAAGAAGGGCCTCGCTGCCGCCCTGGCGAAGTACCCGTTCATCGACGGCGGCCGCGCCTGCGCGCTGGGCGCCTCGTACGGCGGGTACATGATCAACTGGATGGCCGGGAACTGGAACGAGCCGTGGAAGTGCCTCGTCACCCACGACGGCAACCTCGACGAGCGCATGGCCTACTTCGACACCGAGGAGCTCTGGTTCCCCGAGTGGGATCACGAGGGCACCCCCTGGGACAACGCCGCCGGCTACGCGAAGCACAACCCCATCGACCACGTGGCGAAGTGGAAGGTGCCGATGCTCGTCGTCCACGGCGGCCGGGACTTCCGCGTGGTGGACACCCAGGGCATGTCCACCTTCACCGCGCTGCAGCGCCGCGGCGTTCCGTCGAAGTTCCTCCACTTTCCCGACGAGAACCACTGGGTGCTGAAGCCGCACAACTCCGTCTTGTGGCACGAGGCGGTCGGCGGCTGGCTCGACCAGTGGACGAAGAAGTAGCGCGTCAGGGCGCGGCGTCCGCGCGCAGCGGCAACTCGACCGAGTAGCCGTCGTACGCCACGTCCACCTGGCCCTTGAACTCGGCCCGCGCCTGCTCCAGCAGCGGCGACGGGTCGACGTCGTGCCGCGACGAGAGGTGCGTCATCACCAGGCGCTTCACGTTCGCCTCGCGTGCCACGCGGCCCGCCTCGCGCGCCGTGGAGTGCCGCGTGTCCACCGCGCGCTCCTGCTCGTCGTCGCTGAAGGTGGCCTCGTGGATGAGCAGGTCCGCGTCCTTCCCGGCCTGCACCAGCGCCGTGCACGGCCGCGTGTCTCCGGAGATGACCAGCTTGCGGCCGGTGCGCGCCGGCCCCAGCACCTGCTCCGGCTTCACCACGCTGCCGTCCTTGAGCAGAATGGTCTCGCCGCGCTGCAGCCGGCCGAACTCCGGGCCCGGCGTCACGCCCAGCGAGCGCGCCACGTCGGGGTCGAAGCGGCCGGGGCGCACGTTCTCCTCGAGGATCCACCCCAGCGCGTTCACCCGGTGGTCTACCCGCACCGCGCGAATCGAGTAGCCCCCGCGCTGCAGCACCTCGCCGCCGCGCAGCTCCATGATGTCCACCGGGAAGGCGAGCTTCTCCACGCCCAGGTGAATCGCCGTGTCGAGGATGCGCCGGGCGGGCGGCGGGCCGTAGAGCGTCAGGGGCTCCTCGCGGCCACCCATGCCCAGCGTGCGCAGGAAGCCGATGATGCCGAGGTAGTGATCCGCGTGGAAGTGCGTGAAGAACACCGCCGACACCGAGAAGCCGGTGCCGTAGCGGATCATCTGCCGCTGGCTGCCCTCGCCGCAGTCGAACAGCAACAGGTCACTGTCCGCCTTCACCGCGAGGCCGGAGACGTTCCGGTGCAGGGTAGGGGCGGCCGCCGACGTCCCAAGAAACGTCAGGCGCAGAATGGACATGCCAGCGGAGCTCACGGCGGCGAGGCACGTAGCACGAATCTCCCCTGTCCGGCGCGTCGCGCTGGGGAGGGGAACGGCGAGGGCAGAGTCACCCGGCGCTGTGCCCAGGCCTCTCCCCGGGTGCTCCGCGTCCCGGGACTACCGGCAGGCCAGCGGCTCGGTCTTCAGCGGCCCGACGCGCAGGTACACGTCTACCACCGCGCCGGTCCGCACCGCCGCCCCGTCGCGGAAGGTGAACGTCCCGCGCTCGCGCTCGCAGTTCCGCCGCCCGTCGCAGCGCGGCTCGAGCCGGTAGCCTACGCCGAGCGACAGCACGCCCTCGGCGGCGAGCGTCTGCAGTTCCTGCTTCTGCGCCACGCGGTCGCCGTTCAGGTCGCGCCACGTCGACAGCGACAGGAAGGCCGCGTCGCGCGCGTCCACCGCGCCGTCGTCGTTCTCGTCCAGCGCCGCCAGGGCCTCGAAGCCGTGCCGCGCGGTGCGCCCGCCGGGGAGCAGCGTGTCGCCGCCGAACAGCTCCCGCCCGCTCAAGATGCGCCCGTCGCCGTCCACGTCGCGCACCAGCCACGGCGCGTCCAGCGCCGGCCAGTCGGTCTGCACCGGCTGCCCCGGCGTGAAGGCGAAGGCGCCGGGGCCCGCTTCGAACCGTACCGCCCCGCCGCCGAACTGGAGCACCAGCGGCGTGGTGCACTCGTAGCGGTCGTTGCCCGAAGAGAGGCACGAGTACGTCATGTACTGCGCGTTGTCGTGCGTCACCGCGCCGTCGCAGCGCGAGTCCACCCAGGTGACGATCCAGTTGTCCCAGATGTCGGGGTAGGCCGGGTTGCGCCGGTTGCACCAGGCCCAGAAGCGCGCCGCGCTGCAGCCGTTGGTGTTGAAGGCCGCCGCGCACTTGTCGCCGTAGCCCGGGTCGGCGTTGCAGTTGTGGCCTTCGGTCTCCTCGCAGGTGTGGACGATGGGCGGGCACTCCGGGTCCGCCCGGTCCACCTTGCCGTCGCAGTCGTCGTCGATGCCGTTGGCGCACAGCTCGGTCGGCTCATCGCAGGGCTCCCACTCGGTGCCGTTGCAGCGCTGCGTGCCCGGCGTGCCGCAGGAGGTGGTGCAGCTGCGGGTGAGGGGCCCCTCACAGGCGTTCGCGCCGGCGTCGAAGGTGTTCTGCACGATGGGCGTGGCGGCGGGCACCGGCGAAGGCGTCACTGTGCCGGTGCCGTCGACGCCGCCGGACTCCATGGTGGAGAGGCCGCAGGCGAGAGCGACGGGCGCGGCGAGGACGAGGTACAACTGGCGCTGGTGGCGCACGGGACGACTCCCACTTCTTCCCCTTTCAACCGGGCCGCTGCGAGCGCCGTGCCGTGCGCAGTTGCGCGGAATGACTCATGGAGCCCGTGGCGTGGATACGGGTGGTCTGGTGCCCGTCGGCTCCATTGACACCTTCAGTTGTCGCCTCGACGCGCGTCAAGGCGGCGAAGAACCCGCGCTCCCTTAATGCCCATCCAAGGAGGGTCTTCATGGAGGCAATGGCTCTTGAGTCGCTTGTCGCGAGCGTTTGGCGTCAGGAGGGATTCCTCACGGTGGTGAGGCATGCGATCCGCGTTGAGGGTGGGTACTCTGACGTCGATGTCGTCGGCGTGCGTGCCGACGGCGTCGTTCGCGTAGGAGAGTGCAAGGCGCGTGGAGCCGCTCGGAGCGTCAACGTCGACGTTGGACGGCGCGGCTGGAGCAGCTGGTGGGATGCTTCTCTGCGCAATCTCACGCGCCTCTGGGACGACCGGCCGCCGTGGCTCCCCGCTGTTTCCGCAGTCTCCCGGCTCGAGTTTCACCTCGTGGGCAACGTCTGGTTTCGGAGCGCAGGCGAGCGGCAGGCGGCCGACGCTCGCCTGACGAAGGCAATGAAGACCCACGTCTCCGCGCGCCTGAAGCGCAAGTCAGTCGCGAAGATCTCACCAAGCGTGGATCTGGTCATCAAGGCGATCAGCTCCGTGCGGAACGATGTCGTCGATGAAGCGTGGGGCAAGCGGTTCGGCGACCCCCTGCTTGACGCGGTGCGGGAGTTGGTGCGCTACCTCAACCCAATGCCGGCCGGTGCTGGGCGGCTCAGGGGCGAAATCTCGGCCGAAGTCAGTCGCGACCTGGCCCATGCGCTGGGCCTGCGGGTAGCAGAGTAGGCGAACGATCAGACGGGCCGACGACGCCCGCAAACTCCGCGGGCCGCCCCGTCTCCGGAGCGGCCCGCATGCATCGGCGCGGGAGCGTTCGCCCCCGCCCTCAGGACGTCACGCCGCGGCCTTGGTGCCGGTCGCCGCGGGCGCCTTCGTCTCCTCGCCCTTCACGCCGGTCTCGATGCGCATGCCGTAGAACGACCGGTACACGAAGAACGCGGAGATGAGGAAGAACACCGCCGCGAGGGTCAGCGTCAGCGCCGTCGGCTTGAACCAGTTCTTCTCGGTGCCGCCCAGCGACACCGCCACCTCGACCGCCAGCAGGCCGAACAGCGTGGTGAACTTGATGACCGGGTTCAGCGCCACCGACGAGGTGTCCTTGAACGGGTCGCCCACAGTGTCGCCCACCACCGTCGCCGCGTGCAGCTCGGTGCCCTTGGCCTTCAGCTCGGTCTCCACCAGCTTCTTGGCGTTGTCCCAGGCGCCGCCGGCGTTGGCCATGAACACCGCCTGGTACAGGCCGAACAGCGCGATGGAGATGAGGTAGCCGATGAAGAACGCCGGCTCGAGGCAGGCGAAGGCCAGCGCCGCGAAGAACACCGCCAGGAAGATGTTGATCATCCCCTTCTGGGCGTACTGGGTGCAGATCTCGACGACCTTCTTCGAGTCCGCCACCGAGGCCTTCTCGACGCCCTCCAGCTTGATGTTCTTCTTGATGAACTCCACCGCGCGGTAGGCGCCGGTGGCCACCGCCTGCATCGACGCCCCGGTGAAGAAGTAGATCATCGCGCCGCCCATGATGAGGCCGAGCAGGAAGGGCGCGTTCACCAGCGACAGGTTGTCGAGGCCGGTGGTCAGCTTGTTGGTGAGGCTGAAGAGGATGGAGAAAATCATCGTGGTGGCGCCCACCACCGCGGTCCCGATCAGCACCGGCTTCGCCGTGGCCTTGAACGTGTTGCCCGCGCCGTCGTTCTCCTCGAGGAACTGCTTGCCCTTCTCGAAGTTGGGCTCGAAGCCGAACTCCTTCTTCACCTCTTCCTTCACGTTCGGCACCTGCTCGATCAGCGACAGCTCGTAGACCGACTGCGCGTTGTCGGTCACCGGGCCGTAGGAGTCGACCGCGATGGTCACCGGGCCCATGCCCAGGAAGCCGAAGGCCACCAGGCCGAAGGCGAACACCGGCGAGGGGTCGATGCCGTCGCCGGTCACGCCGAACAGCACCTTGCCCATCTCCCCGCCGTCGGTCGCCGACACCCAGTAGGCGGTGCCCATCAGGCCGACGATGGCCACGCCCATCCAGTAGGCGGAGAAGTTCCCCGCCACCAGGCCGGAGATGATGTTCAGCGACGCGCCGCCCTCCTTGGAGGCGGTCACCACCTCGCGCACGTGCCGCGACTCGGTCGAGGTGAAGACCTTCACCAGCTCGGGGATGATCGCGCCCGCCGCGGTGCCGCAGGTGATGATCAGCGACAGCTTCCACCACATCGTCCCGCCGCCCAGCGTGGGCAGCAGCAGGTACGACATGCCGAAGGTCACCGCCACCGAGATGACCGAGGTGAGGATCACCAGCGCCGTCAGCGGGTGCTCGAAGTTCATCTTGTCGACGTTGCCGTACTTCGCCTTCTGCACGGCGTTGTTGATGACGTACGAGATGAAGCTGGTGACGACCATCATCACGCGCATCGCGAAGATCCACACCAGCAGCACCACCTGAATCTCGGTGCTACCCGCCGCGAGCAGGATGAAGGTGATTAGCGCCACGCCGGTGACGCCGTAGGTCTCGAAGCCGTCCGCCGACGGGCCCACCGAGTCGCCCGCGTTGTCACCGGTGCAGTCCGCGATGACGCCCGGGTTGCGCGCGTCGTCTTCCTTGATCTTGAAGACGATCTTCATCAGGTCGGAGCCGATGTCGGCGATCTTGGTGAAGATGCCGCCGGCGATGCGCAGCGCCGCCGCGCCCAGCGACTCGCCGATGGCGAAGCCGATGAAGCACGGGCCCGCCAGGTGGCCGGGGACGAAGACGAGGATGCCCAGCATCAGGAGCAGCTCCGTCGAGATGAGCATCATGCCGATGGACATGCCGGCCTTCAGCGGGATGTCGTAGGTCGGGTACGGCTTGCCCTTGAGCGAGGCAAAGGCCGACCGCGAGTTGGCGAAGGTGTTCACGCGGATGCCGAACCACGCCACGCCGTAGCTGCCGGCGATGCCGATGAGCGAGAACAGCAGGATGATGACCACCCGCGCCGCCGTCGGCACCTTCGCCGCCTCGCCCTCGGCGTGCGACAGGAAGCCGAAGTACCAGATCATCACCCCGGCGATCGGCAGCCAGAGGCCGAGGATGAACTTGCCCTGGGTGACGAGGTACGTCTTGCAGGTCTCGTAGATGAGCTCCGAGATCTCCAGCATCGCCTTGTGCACCGGCAGCGCCTTGAGCTGCATGTACTGCACGAGCCCGAACACCAGGCCCAGCACCGAGACGACGATGCCGATGAGCAGCAGCGTGCGGCCGTCCATGCCGGCCAGCATCGGCGTCTTCAGCGGGCCGTCGCTCGACAGGTCCGGCAGGACCAGGTTGGCTTCGGAGGCAAACGCGAACACCGGCGCGAGCAGCGCACCGAGGCCCGCGAGGCGGGAGAGCTTCATGGTTTTTTCGTCCTCGAAGGGGAAGGTTGCGGGCGCGCCCTTACCAGCAGATCGCGCCCCGAAACAAGGGAAAGGCTCTGAGAAATCGCGGCCTGAGCCGGGCTGCGTCCCCCGGCCCGGCGCGGGCCTGTCCACTGTGGCGCATGGGTCATCGCCAGCGGCCGGGTCTGCTTCGACACCGCCGGTCTCCCAGCACCCCGCCGACGGCCGGCGCCCTCGTGGCCGCAGTCGGTTGCACCCGGTGAATTCCGGACCCGAGGAAAAGCACACCCGGCGTTCACTCCGTCGGTTTGCAGCGGTGAAGGCCGCCGTGCGGCGCCGGCCGGCGCCCCTCGTGGAATCGCGCCCCTCGGTGGCGGCACAACCGATGCTCTGACCGTGGGCCGTGGCCAGAGTCCTCGTCGTCGATGACGAACCCGGTGTCCTCCTGCCGCTGCGGCAGGTGCTGAAGAAGGCGGGGCACTCCGTCACCACCGCGGAGTCGCTCGACGCGGCGGTGGCGGCCTTCTCGCTCGAGCCCGCTCACCTGGTGCTGGTGGACAAGAACCTGCCCGGGGCGACGGGCTTCGACGTCATCGAGCGGCTGCGGCGAGTCGACCCCGAGCTGCCCGCCATTCTGATGACGGCGTACCCGGAGCCGCTGCTCGGGGCGAAGATCAAGCTCCAGGGGTACCTGCCCAAGCCGATGGACCCCATCTCCATCATCACCGACTCCGTCAATCGCGCGCTGTCCTTCGGGCGCCGCAGCGGCACGCGCGACACGCCGCCGCAGGTGCCCGCCGTGCCCGCGCGCAAGGGCGAGTGAGCCTCCATAACTCCGCTCTAAGGCGCTGACGTCGAGGGAAAGGGCGCCGCCCAACGGGCGAGACTTGCGCGGGGCAAATATCTGGTTAGTTTGTTACCCACCAGATGACACACTCCGACGCCGCCGCCACCTCCCGCCGCCGCCA